>NZ_JACJEU010000089.1:0-353 GCF_014164215.1 Shewanella sp. SG44-2 | reverse complement strand
ACGCTAGCGACTGGCACTGAAGTTGGCGACACCTTGATTGTCACTGATGGCAACGGCAACACCCTATTTAACGGCCCTGTGACTCAGGACATGCTCGACAACGGCTTTGACGTTGAAGTCCCTGTGACTGCCGGCGCGACCGATGTTGATGTCACCGCGCAAGTGATTGATATCGCCGGTAACCCATCTGCGACTGCTACCGACAACCAGCCTGTGGACAATGTGGCAGCACCTGCACCCACCGTTGAGTTCAGCGGCATGGGCACTGATGGCGTGTTCAACAGCGATGAGATCGGCAGCGACGGCACTGTGACCGCGACCGTGACGCTAGCGACTGGCACCCAAGTTGGCGA
>NZ_JACJEU010000088.1:0-363 GCF_014164215.1 Shewanella sp. SG44-2 | reverse complement strand
GATCCCATTCCGAACTCAGAAGTGAAACACAGTATCGCCGATGGTAGTGTGGGGTCTCCCCATGCGAGAGTAGGTCATTTCCAGGCGCCTAATTGACTTGAAAGAGTCGTGAAACAGCCCGCTATTATGTAGCGGGCTTTTTTACGTCTGTCATTTAACGACAAGTAGGCTTGGTTAATATGAGCATAATGCTTGTGTGGACGATATACCCATGCGAAATAGGTCATTTTCAGGCGCCTAATACCATTTACATTAAATATGTGATCTAATTGCTCGTCATTTCCTTACTTCAGTATCGATGAATAATCTCAATCTTGCAGCATTAGTTAAATCTGAGAAACGCGCACGTAAACGTATGCGTTA
>NZ_JACJEU010000087.1:0-372 GCF_014164215.1 Shewanella sp. SG44-2 | reverse complement strand
AACGCATACGTTTACGTGCGCGTTTCTCAGATTTAACTAATGCTGCAAGATTGAGATTATTCATCGATACTGAAGTAAGGAAATGACGAGCAATTAGATCACATATTTAATGTAAATGGTATAAGAGAGCGGTAGCCTTTTTGATGCCATCTATACAACAATGTGATGCAATCAACAATCAGCCCCTCAAATTACAGACGTAAAAAAGCCCGCTACATAATAGCGGGCTGTTTCACGACTCTTGCAGGTCAATTAGGCGCCTGGAAATGACCTACTCTCGCATGGGGAGACCCCACACTACCATCGGCGATACTGTGTTTCACTTCTGAGTTCGGAATGGGATCAGGTGGTGCCACAGCTCTATGGTTTCCA
>NZ_JACJEU010000086.1:0-376 GCF_014164215.1 Shewanella sp. SG44-2 | reverse complement strand
ACTTGTCTCACCTCCAGGGTAGGAAGTGGACTCGCCTTAGTTTTTTAGAATATTCAAGACACTTAAACAGTGTTTTGAGAACTCAAGTGTTAATGCTTTCGCATTAACGTTTTTCGCACTAACGTGATCACACAAACGACAACGAATCATCATCCATGGGCCTTTAGTTAGTACTATCAGCTTTCCAAATTTTTAAAGAACAACACTTAACCGGCAAGCGGTGTGTTTCACTCTACTTCCGAAGAAGTTAACAAGTAATCTGTGTGAACACTCACATGCATCGCTGCACTTTAGGTATTGAGTTAGTCGTATAGGTAAGGAGGTGATCCAGCCCCAGGTTCCCCTAGGGCTACCTTGTTACGACTTCACCCCAGTC
>NZ_JACJEU010000085.1:0-381 GCF_014164215.1 Shewanella sp. SG44-2 | reverse complement strand
TAGGCGCCTGGAAATGACCTACTCTCGCATGGGGAGACCCCACACTACCATCGGCGATACTGTGTTTCACTTCTGAGTTCGGAATGGGATCAGGTGGTGCCACAGCTCTATGGTTTCCAGACAAACTCTTCTCTAGGACGTAACACTAGATTATTCTTGGTGCTGATACCCAGAATCGAACTGGGGACCTCATCCTTACCAAGGATGCGCTCTACCAACTGAGCCATATCAGCAAAAGCTACTATTTGAAGCTTAATAGGCGCCTGGAAATGACCTACTCTCGCATGGGGAGACCCCACACTACCATCGGCGATACTGTGTTTCACTTCTGAGTTCGGAATGGGATCAGGTGGTGCCACAGCTCTATGGTTTCCAGACAAA
>NZ_JACJEU010000084.1:0-389 GCF_014164215.1 Shewanella sp. SG44-2 | reverse complement strand
TCTGCAACCGCAACAGATACACAACCTGTTGATGCCACCATGGCACCTGCACCCACCGTTGAGTTCAGCGGCATGGGCAGCGATGGCGTGTTCAACAGCGATGAGATCGGCAGCGACGGCACTGTAACTGCCACCGTGACGCTAGCGACTGGCACTCAGATAGGCGACACCTTAGTGGTCACCGATGGCAGCGGCAACGTATTAGCCTCTGTGACCGTTACCCAAGACATGCTCGACAACGGTTATCCGGTGGAAGTGCCTGTGACTGCAGGCGCGACCGATGTTGATGTCACCGCGCAAGTGATTGATATCGCCGGTAACCCATCTGCAACCGCCACCGACAACCAGCCAGTGGACAATGTGGCAGCACCTGCACCCACCGTTGAGTT
>NZ_JACJEU010000083.1:0-390 GCF_014164215.1 Shewanella sp. SG44-2 | reverse complement strand
CGAATCAGCATATTTATATGGTGCGGTGTGTCCTGCAACGGGCACGACAGAGGCTATTATTGCCCCGCATGCCAACAGTGAATATATGTGGGAGCATTTAACATTAATTTCAGAGGCTACCGAATCGGGTCGCCATGCTTTGGTCATCATGGATGGTGCAGGTTGGCATCAACAAGATCTGACTGAGGACTTTGATAACCTTAGTATCCTTAAGCTTCCGCCCTATTCGCCAGAACTCAACCCTATAGAACAAGTGTGGCAATGGCTTCGTCAGAATGAACTCGCAAATCGTTGCTTTAGTGGATATGACGATATTGTTGAGCAGTGTTCCATTGCATGGAATCGATTTATTGCAGAGCCGGAAAGGGTGATTCAACTATGTTCTAGACG
>NZ_JACJEU010000082.1:0-409 GCF_014164215.1 Shewanella sp. SG44-2 | reverse complement strand
AACACAGTATCGCCGATGGTAGTGTGGGGTCTCCCCATGCGAGAGTAGGTCATTTCCAGGCGCCTAATTGACTTGAAAGAGTCGTGAAACAGCCCGCTATCATGTAGCGGGCTTTTTTACGTCTGAAATTTGTTGAAATTACGGCTTGGTTAATATGAGCATAATGCTTGTGTGGACTATATACCCATGCGAAATAGGTCATTTTCAGAAGCTTAATGAAATTGAAAGGGGCGCAACACGGCCTTGATGATTAGTGTTTTTTACTTCTGATGATATACAAGCCTTAAGTAATACCATTTACATTAAATATGTGATCTAATTGCTCGTCATTTCCTTACTTCAGTATCGATGAATAATCTCAATCTTGCAGCATTAGTTAAATCTGAGAAACGCGCACGTAAACGTATGC
>NZ_JACJEU010000081.1:0-424 GCF_014164215.1 Shewanella sp. SG44-2 | reverse complement strand
GTTTGTTGTAACACTTGGTTTTTAGTCATTGTCGCCGTTTCTTTGGCAAAATCGACATCAACAATACGAGATTTTGCATCTGCTATGTTTGCTTGGGTGTTAGCACTATTAGAAATGTTATAACTTAAACGGTTCTGAGTCGCACCTAATTTTGAACGCTGCGCATCAATATTTGAAATTGCAGAATCAATAGCCGATAAAGATCCACTATTAGCTGCCGAGGTTAATACTAACGAGCTGACAGCTAGGTCTGCTGCTGTTGTCGAAGAAATAGTTACTGAGATAGTTTCTCCGCCTTTGTGACCTACTTGGAAAACTTTATCTGTATAACCACCAGAGGTCAACTTAGTATCACCAAAAGCGGTCGTATTTGCAATTGCCGTTATTTCAGTTGCAAGCGAGTCCATTTCATTTTGAAGAGCTG
>NZ_JACJEU010000080.1:0-471 GCF_014164215.1 Shewanella sp. SG44-2 | reverse complement strand
CGAGAACGGGTCGTTATCCATGACAATCCTAATTGATGCAGTAATCTGTAGATATTTGCCTGTTTAAAGGTCACCCCAAATTCAGACTGAATAAAAAGACTGACATCTCTTGCCATCAATCTTCCGCCACTCTCAGACAAGCTTTGACGTTGTACAAATTCTTTCAGATTTACCAGTTGTTTCGCCGATAGTTGAGCGGGTCTACCTGGATTATGTTTATCATCTAGGCCGCTAATGCCATGAGTTAAATAATGAGTAACCCAAGTATTTACACTGGTTCTACTGACCTTCAGCATGTTGGCTATAGCAGTACGAGAATGACCTTCGGTAAAATGAAGTAAGGCGAGATAACGCATACGTTTACGTGCGCGTTTCTCAGATTTAACTAATGCTGCAAGATTGAGATTATTCATCGATACTGAAGTAAGGAAATGACGAGCAATTAGATCACATATTTAATGTAAATGGTAT
>NZ_JACJEU010000007.1:0-222995 GCF_014164215.1 Shewanella sp. SG44-2 | reverse complement strand
CTTGCCATTCACTAGTAGTTAACGTTTAATAACAGTATGTTATTCTCTAATTAATAAGAGTAACGGTGACCTTCCTACAGAGGACTTTCACCTCATTAGTTCATGCCCATGCTGGGCGTACACAAAAACATCAACTGGAAAACTACTCGCTGTAAAGCGCTCGTATTTTCCAGTTATATTAAGCGTTACCCATAGAAATTTTAACCTGAAACTCACGAATTAGAATTAATGTTCTAACTCGGAAATGTCCAAAAATGAGTCAAATGTTGTAGAACACACCAAATTTTACAGAGAATTAAAATTCTTGATAGTTCGAATTTACACTCTAAATACAGTAGATGGCCTATAACTAAGGGTTATTAATAATACTTTAGTATGCAATCGTGAGAGAGTAGCAATATTTAATTAAATAACAATCTGTTAATGTTTGACAAGGTTACTTTCAATATACTAGTTTATGCGTTCAGTTGCTTATCAGGGAAGATAGTATGAGTGCTATTCAACAACCTATTACGACATATCCACAACCGACACGTCCAAATGATCCATCGGCACTTGAAATGGCAATTTATAACTTTGAGCTAAAAGCTAAAAGCTAAAAAGTATTATGACGCCAAGCAAAAATTAAACAATTCAAAACAAGTACAGAGTCAACTAGATCAAGATTATAAACATCCACAAGAACAGAGGAAACGTATCGAGTCTGTTGCAATAGCTCAATCATATCTTCAGGATTATAGAGATGTTTCTAGTAAAGCTAGTCTCTCTGATTTGAAGGGTGAGGCTCACCATCCAACTAGAAAGTTAGCTAATTTTTTATTTGCCATTGGTGAACCCCAGCCTACTTCTAATCACGAAGCACATCATATAATTAGTGGGAAAGGACGTTTTCTTCAAGCTCAAATTATTGCAGCCCGATTAAATATGCATTTATGCGGAATAGGAATTAATGACCCAATAAATGGTACATGGTTAATTAATTTTCTAAGTAATAAACAGTTTGATTGGGCTACAAGTGAAGCTCCTCCTCACAGAAAGTTACATCGTCAAAATTATGAAAGATGGATCGGTACTACACTTGGCAAGAAAGGTTTATCAACCCAAGGTAAAGCGAAATTTTTTAATGAATTAAGAATTGTGAAAAATCACATTAAGACAGGAACCTTACCAGCCAACATTTTTGAAGCCGATGAACAAATATGGAAAGGATTATGAGTATATATCGTTTGAGTCATCCTGATAATATGATTGCAGCACTTGATCTAGACGTATTTGTTATCGCTAGTCAAATTGCAAAAGAATCTCAGTATACGATAGATGAGTTAATATCAAATTTGATGTCGAAATCATGTCAAGATAATAGTATTCGTAAATTTTTTAATGGGGAATTGCAGTGTGATTTTCATTCAGAGTATACACTAGAACCTGACATTATTATGGTTGGAGATTATTTGGTAATGAGCTTGTCAGTTTATGAAAAACTCTATCCGATAATAGTTAATTATGGTGAGTTTATTCCCCTTAAAACTAACCGTGGGGATATGATGTTGTTTAATACTCTTGTCTATGGAAAAGAGGATTTGCAGTTAACTGAAGTTAAATATATTGATGGTTTTGAAAGTGGCTTATCATCATTGGTTTTCTTAGATGATGATGTGACAACAAAGAGCTTATATAGGTCAAACCTCGAAGGTGGCAATCTAATATATTGCAATGAAACATTCTATAAGGCTGTACATCTGAATAATTATACAGGGTTAACATTTTACAAAGACCTTATTAGTATTTTTCCAGAAGAGTAAATTAGAACGACTATTGTTATATACATTTAGTAAATATTAAAGGACTGTATGGTATAGCTAGCTGATACCATTAAGATTTTTTCAGTAAAAAGCTTTAGCTCGTAAACAACTTATGCCCCAAAGCTTGCTAGCACTTGTTTAGTGAATCAAAAACTTACTAACGAGTTGTCCTACAAATTCTTATCTATTAACCTAGGTTTTTGCTCTGCATCATGAGTGAGTGAAACTGGATGGGTGTACAGTCATATTCAAACTAAATTAGTTTTGAGCGTTTTTAAGTCAATTCACATGCGCGTTATTTCAACCGTAAAAATATAAAGTTATTAAAATTAATAGCTTATGCAAACGGAGTTTAGGTAGTAAGTTTGGAAAATGCGGATGCGCATTTTCCCGGATAGTATATTTGAAGGAAAGCTGATAAGTTACTTAAAATACAATTAGTTAACTATGCGCGTTTTTACTGGTCTTATGAGGTGAACGCGCATGCGCACTAATAAATGTTGAACTAAGCCGCTGCGCGGAGCCAACAGATGCTTCAATTGAGTTTATAACCCTCATTGAATCAGCCAAGCTTAAAGATGTATGATAGGAAGATTCGATGAAAAGGAATTTCAATGAAAAACTTACCCACTAATCGATACCAATTGACTCAAAACTGCTCTGCAGCCCAGAGCCAGCATCGAAAAAAACAAATTCCTATAGCATGAAGCATGCCAATTAATATGGACTAGGCATCGGCCAAGTCCAACAAGCGGTTTGTGCCATGCAAACGGCGCAACGCACAAATACTAAAACGTTATGAAGCTAGGATTATCTTGTGAAATATTCTGATATCGGAAGTGCGATGGAAAAAAATATGGGCTCCCATGGCCTGAGAGGAGATAGTTATCTCTATTATGAGTTAGCAAGTTTTTTGCGAAAAACCGAAATCCCAACAGAATCGGAATTTGAAGTGATTATGTATTGCGCTTTCGAGGAGCTATCAGGGGTTAGTATAGATTCTTCTGAATATGTTCATATAAAGAAGTATAGTCATGGAGGGATGTCTTCGGGAATGGTTGCTCCGGAGGTTTGGAAAAATGAAATAATTCCGCATTTGAAAAGTACCATATATAATGGTGCTTGCTAGGTATAAAATGGCGTTTCATAACAAGCAAGTCAACGGGACACAAACAGCAGGCTGTGCTCGTATAGCCCGTTAATATGGGCGTTACCCATAGAAATTTTAACCTGAAACTCACGAATTAGAATTAATGTTCTAACTCGTTTCTGTCCATAAATGAGTCAGAAGACATGATTGGGAATGGATAAATTCAACTCTGAACTTGAGGCCGTTGAAGAAAATAGCGTGAGCCTGACAGGACGTCAGGCTAGCTTTCGCGGTACAGGATGTACCATCGAAAGCGTTAGCATTTTCTAGTAAGGCCGAGGCCGATTACAAACGAGATTCAAAGATGGATCAATTCCCATGGCGACCTTTTCGCAGCTCTTGTTTTGTAAATAGCTAAAATGTTGCGGGGCGGCTGGGAGTTCCAAGAGGGAACAGCCGTTGGTTTCCACTTGGTCTGGTGTGGGCGAAGCGCCACGACGTTAGTGGCCGCAGGCCATATCTTAAATACACTTTTGTCCAAGAGTGAGTTTGATAGTGATCAAACTGTATCCCAGTCGTACAGCTAAAGCTTAACGCTTGGCTTTTATTGCTTGGTATAACTAATCCGATACACGGCATTGGCAAAGTCATCAGATACCAAGATAGAGCCATCTGCCAGGGTCATCACATCAACAGGTCGGCCCCAGCTTTGTTCGCCTTCAAGCCAACCTGTGGCAAACGGCTTATAGTCAATCACCTTATTATCTTCAAGGACAACTTGCATAACACTATAACCCACTTTGTTAGTGCGGTTCCACGAGCCGTGCTGGGCAATTAAGATTGATTGCTTATAAGCCGCTGGGAATTGACTACCTTGATAAAACTCCATGCCTAATGCAGCAACATGAGCACCTAAGGTTAATACCGGAGGCGTGTTGAGTTTGGCGATTTTGGGGTTAGTAAAATCTGGATCGGCAATATCTGTGTTGTGAATATAAGGAAAACCAAAGTGTTGGCCTTTTTTGCTCACACGATTAAGCTCATCATCGGGTAAATCATCGCCCATCATGTCGCGGCCATTATCGGTAAACCATAACTCACCTGTTTGTGGGTGAAAATCAAATCCGACACTGTTGCGTACACCTTGAGCGACGATAGTGGTTTGTTTTGTTTCAAGATCTAATTGTAAAATACTGGCAAAGGGAAGCTCACTTTCACACACATTACAAGGCGCGCCGACGGGAATGTACAGCTTTCCATCTGGGCCAAAAGCGATAAATTTCCAGCCGTGATGGGATTTGTTAGGCAGCTTGTCGTACACCAATTCTGGTTTAGGGATCTTGGGTAATGATTGTTCAATATCAGTATAACGCCAGATTTTATCGACTTCAGCGACATACAAACTGCCATTATGGTAAGCAAGACCGGATGGCATAAACAAATCCGTTGCGATAATGATTTTCTTGTCAGCTTTGAAGTCATTATCACTGTCTATAAGCGCATAAACATTGCCTGCTTTGCGACTGCCTACAAACACAGATCCGTTGTCACCAAGCGCCATCTGGCGTGCATTTTCTACGTTTTCGGCATACACATCGATGGTAAACCCTGCTGGTAATTGGATGTTATTTAACGGCAGTGCATAGACTGAATAAGATAAGCCCAAAAGCGCGAGGGTAGATAGCAAACTGATTGGTTTAATCATATTGGGCCTCTTATGTAGATTGTTTATCTGTTTGAGTTATTTGAGTTAGTTGCCAAGTGTAATGGTAATTATCACCAGTTTTTAATGATCTGTTTAACCATATTGGCGGTGTTTTCTGGTTGTTCTAATGGAAACATGTGTCCGCCATTGGGTAGCGTCATTAATTCGATGTCGTTCAGTTTTGCAAACCGAAAAAAATGTTTAATCGGGAATATCTGAGTCTTTTCACCGTAAATCAGTTTTGCTGGCACGGTCAGTTTGTTTTTGTACTTAACAAGGTTGGTCGGTAAATGCCTGAAAATGTCGGCTTCTACAGCGGGTGAGAAGCTGAGCTCTAAACGTTTATTACGTAGCACCACACTTGATGAGGCATAGTCTTGTAAGCAACGTGAATCGAAATTTTTAAACAAGGTTTTCTGTGAAAAATAATCAACCAAGTTAGTGTTTTCTGGCCATAGATTCTGGCGTGTTTTCGCTTTACCTGCGGGAGAAAGCTTATCAATATAAGGTGTTCGCTTAATAACACTCAGCAAATGTGAGAATGCGCCCGTGACGACAGGTGGATCGAGCATCACTAAACCTCGAAAAAGCTCAGGATGTTGGCAGGCAGCGATAAACGATATAACACCGCCGAATGAATGCCCAACACAAATGACCTTTTCATCTTGCTTCTTAATAAATTCAACAAGTTCCGTGACTAGGTGTTGCCAGTTATTGTGTATTGGGTAAAGTACATTATGGCCAAATTGGTTGTGGGCTATGGTTCTAAAATCGTTATCAAATTCTTGTAGGAACGTTTTATAGCTGCCCGCGGGGAAGCCGTTGGCATGCACAAGGTTAATTATTGGTTTTTTCATAGTTTGCTCTAAAGGGTTAGCGCTATTTATGATTGATTTTATTCACTCATGAGTTAAGTTAATCATAAATAGCGCGGGTTTACCCAATGCTTAGAATATTTTTAATGGGTCAATTTGCGTTAATTCTTCAAATTCAGGCGCACGATTTTGCGCTTTCGCTTTAAAGATTTCCATCATGTCGTTTTGAGGTTGGAACATGCCGCTTTGCCATACCGACATGTAATTTAAGCTGTCGGCGACACTGTGGTCTCGTGCATAGTTAATCATCTCTTTACAGCCGGTAACGGCTAAAGGCGAGCGGGCGGCAATGTCTGCAGCAATGCCTAATACAGCAGTTAACATTGATGCTTGGTCTTCATATACATGATTAACTAATCCGGCTGCTTTGGCTTCAGCCGCAGGCATTCTTCGGCCTGTGTAGGCTAACTCTTTCACTAATCCGATTGAAATCAATTTAGGTAAACGCTGCAAGGTCCCTACATCAGCGGTCATGCCGAGTTTGGTTTCTTCGATGCTAAAAAAAGCGTCGCTGGTGCAATAACGGCAATCTGCCGCGGTGACCATATCGACAGCACCACCAATACAGCCTCCTTGAATGGCCATGAGTACAGGCATACGTGCAGTTTCAAGCACATTAAAGCAATCTTGCAATTTGAGCACTAAACGGCGTAAGTGGTCGTGTTTACGGCCTAATTCGATATTATCGTCGCTGTTACTCGCACTGAATACCGCTAAGTCCATACCGGCACTGAAATGCTTGCCTGTAGAGGAGATAACAATCGCGCGAGCCGCAGATTGATTATTAATCTCGTGTATTACGCTTGGAAACTCATGCCAAAAGTCGACGTTCATTGAGTTTAATGCGTCAGGACGATTAAGAATGATGTGAGCAACTTTATCGTTAATGTCGACAGTGAGCGTTTGGTAGGTCTTTTGCGATATCATATTTATATCCTTATAAATTCAATGTAATAAGCTTATCTTGTTCTATTGCTGCATCCAAAGAGGCAAGAATAGACTGACGCTCCTTTAACTTGGTTCCCAAATGCGCAGGCATGTTCAGTGTTTGCATGTGTTTAGCCACGGCGTGTGCAGTGTCCATGAGTTGTTCTGGCTCAACCACTTGATCAAGAAAACCTGCCAATACAGCTTGTTCTGGTGCAAATAATTCAGCATTGATTACCGCCCGCGACAGGTAGTTTTGCGGTATACGATTACGCGCGATTTCAATGCCAGCCTGATGCATTGTCATCCCAATAGCCACTTCGTTTAGGCCAATTTTAAATGGCCCTGTGCTGCCAATACGGTAGTCACAGCTGAGTAGTAAAAATGCACCTTTAGCAATGGCATGGCCTGAACAGGCACCAATAATCGGTGTTGGGAATGACAGCATTCTGCGAGCTAATGTTGAGCCCGAAGTGACCAAAGCAATTGCAGCTTGTGAACTTTGCTTCATGGTTTTAAGATCGTAACCGCCAGATAAAATACCAGGTTGGCCAGTTAATATGACAACCGCATTTTGTTGTTCTGCGTGGTCTAATGCACTGTTAATTTGAGCGATGACTTCAGGCGATATAGCATTCACTTTGCCATTGTTCAGGGTAATAACATGTACATTGTTTTCGATTACTACGGTGATCAGTTCCATTGTTTACCTTTCTTCTTGTTATAAATAGTTGTTATTAAACGTTATAATGTAGAGCGCTAACAATGCTTACTATTTCATTGTTCTCGTTAGGTATTTTAAAGAAGTCTGTCTAAATATTTTTGCGACTAAATCATCACTGACGATTCGCGCGGAGCTCATCGTCAGTGTTTTATTAGGCTAGGCGTTATCGGCCATCACTTCACTATTACTTTTTGATTTAAAATACTTTGAATTTAACATACCCGCTAGAATCCCTGCGGTAAAGAGCATTGTGAGAGTGTAAATCGCGGGCGTGAAAGACATCTTGTAGTTAGCTAACAGTGTTAATGCCATAAACATTGATAAGGTACTGTTTTGTAAGCCGACTTCAATCGTAATCGAGGTACGTTGCGCCAAGTTTAATCCAAACAACTTACTTGAATAATATCCAAGCAACATGGTTGAGATATTAAGAATAATCGATACTGGCCCAGCGGCGATAAGTGCTGGAATAACGATATCTTGCTGAATATACGTTAAAAATATAATCAACAACGTCAAAAACAATATGCCAAAATGTGACACATGAACTTGAGTGCTTTCTGCTATTTTAGGTGCGTAACGTCTTATCATCATACCAATTACAATAGGCACAATAGTCAGCTTCATTAAGCTGAACATCGTTGTAAGTATTGGCAACTGAAATTCATTCCCTTGCCCCATAAAGTGGATTAACGAATAGTTAAGTACTACAGGAATAGTAAATACGGTAATTAAGCTGGCCACCGCAGTCATCGTGACCGACAGCGCCACATCACCTTTTGCTAAGTGAGAAAACATATTAGAAGTCGTGCCGCCAGGGCAAAGTACCAGTAACATAACGCCTACAGCGTATTCTGGTTCTAACGGCATAATGTTAGCTAATCCAAAACCAATAATAGGTAACAAAAGCAGCTGGTTAGTTAGTCCTATCGCGACTGCTTTAGGGTACTTAAGCACGCGTTTAAAATCATCTGTCACTAAAGACAACCCCATGCCCATCATAATTAAAAAGATGCAAACAGGGATAACTTGCGTGTTAACAAATGTCACTAATTCAATATCTTCCATAATAACCTCATTCAAATATGACCTTTATTGGGCCGATAACGTCCTTTTTTATTTTTCTACTATGAGCGTGTTTATACTGGGTTTGTTTATGATGAACTTGTATCTAACGAGATGATTTGGCCAACCGCGGCATCAGCGGTGCCTGTTAACACTTGTTGGTAAATATCATTAACGTGGTGAAGATTATGGGTGTGGGATAGGGTGATGTTAGAACGACAAAACTCGATATAATTGAGTAACGATTGATTCATTTGTTTCATGGTTTCACCAACGCCCCATTCAAGGCTACGTTTTTTCAATTGCGTTGGTGCAAAAAAGAATGTTGGAGTCGCACCTGGTAGCAGACCATCACTTTGTGTGTCTGTTAAGTCAATATCGCCATGATGGGTTGCGCCAATCCGGCATGAATACCGCAGTTGTTGGGTAAAGTGATGATGAATGGCGGCTAAGGTTTTTTTACCTCCGGCCATGTCTACTAAGATGGATGCCACATTGGCATCTAGGGTGGTGATGTCGTTATAGCTAATAACGTGATCGTAACAACCTAATGATTCAACAAAACTGAGATTGGCCATTGAGGTAATGCCAACAGTGCTACGTTGGCCTCTTTGTTTGATGGCAAAGGCGAGGGCGATACTGGTTTTACTGGATGCACTGGTAATCAGATATTGCGTGGCATCGAAATAATTATTGTCGAACATAAAGTCATCCACTAACCAAGATGTGGTGAACAGTCCGCGTAATAAGATATCGTAGTCTTCATTTTTTAGCTGATAAAAAGGATTAGCACTGACGCGATCAAAGCGCGCATAAACCGGAGATAGGCCTTCTCTGCATGGATTGAGATCTGAAAATCCCGTAGGGTTAACTTTACCGCCAATGATTTTGAAATGAGTCGCCATCGGCATAAATCCCCATACTCGTTCACCAACGTTGATATCTTTATTATTTGATGACACCACATCGGCAAACCCCATCACAGGTAATCGTCCCCATTGAGTGTGTTGAACTGTATTAGCTTTAGACGTAATCGAATTTGAAGCAGTATCCAAAGGGGAATTGTTAACAGGAAAGAATTGCCAATAACCTAATGCATCACCAGTGATGCCATAGCTGATGTTATTTGCGGTTAACGCGAATTTACTCACTTTAAGTAATACTTCATTTTCAGCCAATGGCAGCTCAATATTAAGCTCAACAACACGTGTTTGTGACAAGTCATTTTTAGCCACTTCAAATACGAGTGCCTGTTGAGTTTGTGATGTTAATGTCGTCATAAAATCCCTTTATCGTTATTATTATTTCGTTTGTTATTCAGCGCACTATATTGAGTTTGTTTTACAACAAGCCTTGAACCAAGATTATGATTAACGGTTTGACTTTAAGTGTATGTTTATAAACATACTTTTATAAGCATATGTTTATGAATGCAAATCGTTTATGAAATTATTAATAGCGACATTCACTTCGTCTGGTCTTTCGTGTTGTAGCCAATGACTGGTGTCTTGAAAACGTTTTATGATGCAGTTAGGCACATAATGATGGATGTCATCGAGATTCTCATTAACGAAGGCAAGGTCTTGTTCGCCCCATAAAATCAATGTTGGAACATTAATTCGTATATTGGGTACTTTAAGCTGCGATGCTTGTTTAACTGGACTCGATTTAGTTGTGCCATCCTGAGTAGCTGATGTGTCTAGAGATGATGCAGCTGTTGCCTTGCTACGTTGATTATCTGTGTCATTTTCCGCCAGTTGTGGCATAGCGCGATAATATTGCAACATGCCATTTATTGCACCTTGTTGACCCCAAACTTGTTTATAACGTGCTTTTACATCGGCGGTAAACACGCTTGGGTTTGTACTCACCATGATGTCTTCACTTAAATAGCGATAATCATCTTGCGAGTGAAAGTACTTGGGTGGGCTGCATTAACAATTATTAGTTTACTGATTAACTGAGCATGAAACGCCGCTAATGGCCAGGCGATAGCGCCGCCCCAATCATGTGCGACTAAAATAACAGGCTGAGTAGGGCTAATTGCAGCAATAAACCTGGCCATAAAGCCGATAAGATTGGGTACAGCATAAAAACTAACATCGTCGGGTTTGTCGCTTAAGTTGTATCCCGGTAAGTCAGGTGCGATAACACGATAATGTGGTGAGAAAAAATTCAGTTGGGCTGACCATGTTCCCCAGTATTCAGGAAATCCATGTAGAAAAATAATTGTCGGTCTTAATGCCGTTTCATCAGTGGATTGTCCAGATTCAACGTAATGAATATTGACGTTATCCACTAAAATGTTTTTATGCTCTAGCTTCATATTCAATCTCATTAGTCATGACTGGTTAATCGAAAAATGCCACTGCGTTTTCAATGGGTTCACGATCGGTACGGGTATTGTTTACCGCTGCACTGTCATCGGCATAACCAAATGACATTCCAAACAAAATACCGCGCTCGTCTGGGAGGTTTAGTATTTCTCGTACTGGGTCAGGGAATTGTCCTAATGCACCTTGCATACAATTAGATATGCCATGATCAGCCATAATTAATGACAAGGTCTGAGCATAAATGCCTAAATCAACAGCGCCCATAATGTCTAAGTATTTATCCATAGTGAAAAATACCGCATGTGGCGCATCAAAAAATTGCCAGTTACGCACCATCGCCATTTGGCGGGCTTTTTTATCTTCACGTGCGACACCAATTGAGCTGTATAAGGCATTTGCTGAGCCAAATTGGCGGTCACGATGTACGCCTTGATATTGCGGTAACCAATTAAAATCAGGATTAGGTGAAGCACCGCTCATGAGAGTTTGCATAAATTTTTGCTTTAATGTGTCTTTTGTCTGACCCGAAACCACACAAGTTTGCCATGGCTGCACATTGCAATTGGAAGGAGAAAGCTGTGCATGGGCAAAAATCAAATCCAAGGTTTCCTTGGCAACCGGTTTGTCGAGAAAGGCGCGTGCTGAGTAACGGTTTTTTAATATTGATTCTATAGACATATAGGACACTCTTATTGTTTTATTGATAGTGAGTTTATACCGTTATTGGCGATATAAATCAGTTGCTTAATCTTGATGTTAATAAAAAAGTCTGCAGTGGCAGTAAAGCGGTATTACCGTCACTGCAGACTGTTTAGCTAGCTAAAATTGGTACGAAATATTGGCTCCAAAGGTACGCGGTTGATTTGGATAACCATTAAAGCTGCCCGCTTGAATTGGAGGTGGGAATGCTGACAACAGATACTCATCGTTGGTTAAGTTTCGCACCCAAAGTTGTAAACTGACGCCATTATCAAACGCTAGTCCCGTACTTGCGTTGAAGGTGTTTACTTCACGTGATAATGATTCAGGGGTGTTTTCTGCCACCTTAGTGTCACTTTCGTAAAGGTAGTCAGTACGAATATAACCGTCTGCACCGTTGAACACTTCAAAGTTGTACACGATACCAGCAGTGATACTCACTTCATGGATACCGGCAGGTTTTTCACCTGATAGATCCACTGGACCGTCTAAACCCGATGCGCCAACAAATGAGTCGTAAACAGGGTCAAGGAAGGTTCCCGCTAAGGTAAATGACCAATCTTCAGTGAGGTTATAGTTAGAGTCGAACTCAAGACCTTGAGTACTTTGTTTACCCGCATTGGCAAGAACATAGCCTGTGCCAATGAAAATAGATGACTGAAACCCTTCAATGGTTTGATCAAATATCGTTGCGCTAAATGATCCATGTTCGAATTGAGTTTTAATACCCAACTCATACACCATCGCTTCTTCGGGAGAGGCATATCGGCCACCATAAACCTGATTGGGAAGTACTATACCTGCTGATTCTATTGCTGATTTATCTGATGCGAAAGGACTTGAATAACGCGATAAATTCCAAGACGTGGCTTTAAAACCTGTAGCTGCAGTAGCGAAAATATTGACATTGTCGGTGATCTCGTACGATAAGCGCAGCGACCAAGTGGTTTTACTGTCATCAGACTTATTGTTTTCTACAGCATTAGGCAATCCCAGCATAGGCGGTAAAAACTGTAAACTTTCAATAACCGGTACAGCAGGTGCAAGTTGAGGAATACTGCCAATTGGCACACCATATAATGTTGGCACTGTGGCTAAATCAAGCGCTGAAAGTACATCGGAATGTTGTTGGCTAATATTGATTTCTTTTTGATCATTGGTGTAACTCACACCAAATATCGCGGTAAAATCGTCGTTGATATGGTAATCAAAGCTGGCAAATATCGAGTAAGCATCATTTTCTTGTTCAAATTGAGAGCTTACGGCCGAATCACCTGAGAAAAATGTACCGGGATCAAAACCATAAACACCTTCTACTCCGGCTAACAAACCTGGAGCGCCACCAGCAGCCATCAACACATCAAAGTAATTTCTAACGTCGTTACCATAATATAAAGTATCGCCAGTGGTGACTTCTTCATGAAAAACGAAGGCGCCAAACATCCATTCTAGTTGACGATCTCCGGTAGACGTTAAACGAAACTCTTGAGTAATCGTTTCGATATCGGTGTAACCGCCTTCATTTAAAATATCGAGAGAGGTGTAATCGACATCATTCATAAAGTCAGAATCATTGGTGCGAAGTGCACTAATGGATGTAAATGAATAACCATCAAAATCAACATCAAGTTGCAGTGATACACCACTGTCTTTTACGTTATTGTCTGGGTCTGAGTTAAGGGTAGATTGATAAGCAAATGATCCGGTTTCATCAAGGTCTATACCGCCGAGCGCACGAACTGCAGCGGTAGTAGGGCCATTAATTGAGTTTTCGACAGAACAACAGGCTTCTTCAATTTTGCTATAGTCTGCAATTAAACGAAGTTTTACATCTTCAGTTGGTTCGTACAGTGCCTGACCTCGAATATTCCAACGGTCACGGTCGTTAATATCATCTAATCCCACCACACTTTCAGTAAAACCATCACGGGTGTTTACACCACCAGAAACACTGAATGCCAAATTATCCGTTATACCATTGGTGTAATAACCTTTAATTTCTTTTTGGTTAAAATTGCCTACTCCAACTTCAATCTTGCCTTCTTGATAATAAGCTGGCTCTCGAGTGGTAACGCTAATGACCCCAGCGGAAGCATTTTTACCAAATAAGGTACTTTGCGGGCCACTTAAGACTTCAATTTGCTGCAGCCTTGGTAAATCACCTATTTGAGAGGCCGCTCGGGAGCGATACACACCATCGATAAATACCCCAACAGAAGGCTCAATACCCGTATTGTTAGTGCCATTACCAAAGCCACGAATAGAGAAGTTGGTGTTAGTAGAACGTTGTAATGGGGTGACGCGTAGCGTCGGAACGAGGGTTTGTAAATCTGTTATGTCCATTACTTTAGCTTGTTCTATTGCTTTGCTACTTACTACCGTAATGGCAACAGGTGATTCCTGTAATCCTTTTGCACGTTTAGATGCCGTTACAACGATTCTTTCTATATCGTCAGCATTTTTTTGTGGTTTTGGTTTTGCATCTTCAGCATTTGCAGCTGAACTTATTACACCCATAATCGCAAATGCGAGTAAAGAATGCTTAAAACATGTTGATTTATTATTCATTTATTTCCCCAGACGATGACTAATCGTTATTAAACAAGCTTGCCAATACATTGATTTACAAAAGATATGCATGACGCTTAAGCGTTCTTGTTCGTAATTTGTAAATATATAGCGTTGTAAAATTAGCGTTATTCAATAACATCAAGGGGATTAATCAGCTTCATATTCAATATAAAAACATGTCCTGAAAATACGTCATTACCACTTATAGTGAACAATTAACCGCCAAATCATGCTAGGGGGTGTTTTATAATTAAACAAATCAATTATTTTAATACGCTACTATTCATATAAAGAATAATGCATTAATCAATAGCGCACTCTTACTGTTTTTAGCCATGCACAGGATGAATAATTGCTGAAAGAAGTGTGAATTTTATAAAGTAGTGATTGATATCAGTCGAATAATGGTCGTAAACTATAATTCAAACGAATGTATACATATTATTAATATGCATTTGGATAATACTTACAGTTAACTTAGCATCAGTAGTACAAACATTATTGGTATGAAAGGTTTCATCCAAATAATCACTAACTAGATATCGATTGATAATGACATGGAGAGTAACAATGCCTGAATATAAAGCCCCCATTCGTGACGTAAAATTTGTTATGCAAGAACTGCTAGATTGTGAAGGGCACTATCAGCGTTTGGGTTACCAAGATGCCAGTATCGACATGGTAGATGCCATTATTGCTGAAGCGGCAAAATTAACTGAGCAAGTTGTTGCCCCATTAAATCAAATTGGCGATCAACAAGGTTGTACCTGGAAAGACGGCGTTGTAACTACACCAGATGGATTTAAAGAGGCGTACGCACAATATGTAGAAGGCGGCTGGCCAACGTTATCTCAGTCTGAAGAGTTTGGTGGCCAAGGTTTACCTCATTCATTAAATATCAGTATTGCTGAGATGTTTTCCAGTGCTAACCACAGCTTTGCTATGTACCCTGGCCTTAGCCATGGCGCATTAGCCACAATTGAAGCCCACGGTACAGATGCTCAAAAACTGCAGTTTATGCCAAACCTAGTAGAAGGTAAGTGGACTGGCACAATGTGTTTAACAGAGCCACATTGTGGTACTGACTTAGGCATGTTGCGCACCAAAGCTGAACTGCAAGCTGACGGCACATATTCATTGAGTGGCACTAAAATCTTTATCTCAGCAGGCGAGCATGATCTGTCTGACAACATTGTGCATATTGTTATTGCCCGTATTCCTGGTGCGCCAGAAGGCAACAAAGGTATCTCGCTATTTATCGTACCTAAGTTCAACGTTAATGAAGATGGCACAATTTCAGATAGAAACGGCGTGAGTTGTGGTTCTATTGAACATAAAATGGGCATTAATGGTAACGCTACCTGTGTGATTAATTTTGATGGTGCAACTGGGCATTTGATTGGTGAACCTAATCGCGGCCTTAAGTGCATGTTTACCTTTATGAATGCTGCACGTATTGGTGTGGCAAGTGAAGGTGTTGCAGCTGCTGAAGCGTCATTCCAGGGGGCATTAGCCTACGCAAAAGATCGCCTACAAATGCGTTCAATTAGCGGTGTTAAAAACCCTAATGGCCCAGCAGACCCAATCATTGTTCATCCAGATGTGCGTAGAATGCTATTGACCCAAAAGTCGATCGCTGAAGGCGGCCGAGCGTTAATTTCGTATCTTGCCCAGCTAGTAGATATTGGCCATGCCGAAAAAGACGAAGCCATTAAAGCTGATGCTGAAACTAAGTTAGCCTTGTTAACACCTATTGCTAAAGCATTTTTATCCGAGCTTGGTTTTGAATGTACCAGCCACGGCGTGCAAATATTCGGTGGCCACGGCTTTATTAAAGAGTGGGGCATGGAACAGTTAATGCGCGACACCAAGATTAGCTGCTTATATGAAGGCACTACTGGTATTCAGGCATTAGACTTACTGGCTCGTAAAATTATTGGTACTCAGGGTGAAGTATTAAAGCCTTTCTCTAAAGACGTTACCGTATTCTGCCAACAAAACATGGACAACCCAGCCATGGCTGAGTTTATTAAACCGATTATGTCTTATGCCAAAGAGTGGCATGAACTGACCGTGTTAATTGGCGGCAAAGCGATGAAGAACCCGGATGAAATCGGCGGTGCATCTGTTGATTACTTAATGTATGCAGGTTATGTGACACTTGCTTTCTTCTGGGCAAAAATGGCTAAAGTGGCACAAGACAAATTGGCTGCAGGCACCACTGAAACTGCGTTTTATGAAGCTAAAATCAAAACCGCTCAATTCTTTATGCAGCGTATGTTACCAAGAGCCAAAGGCCATGCGGCATGTATTGCCAATGGTGTTGATTCAATGATGGCACTAGATAGCGAAGACTTTGCGTTTTAAATGAGCAATCATCTAATCCGCTAAAAATCGAATATATTTTCGATAAAACAAGCCGCAGCGTCAATCGCTGCGGTTTTTTATTGGGTGCGAAGTAACAATACAGATGTAACTCATGCACTGACTGTTTTTCTAATCATTACTTTAAAAGGGCCTACTTTATAACCTGGTTTGTTGATCACTATTCGTTACAGATTAGTTAATTCAGCGCTCATCACTTTAGATCTTTATTCGGTTATAGTAATCACTTCATAATAAAAAAAGGACTAAGCCGATGTCAGGCAAAATACTCACGTCTGTGATTCCACTACTTGCTCTTATTCCGTTCACATCATCAGCGGAATCTTGGGTGGATGTCAGTAATGCATACACCAACAAACAAATTCAGGTAACGAGTCAATTTCAACCTGAAATGGCAAGTTCAATTGGCATTACTGAAACCGATAGTCAATGCAGCAGCATTACTAAGGCACAACAAGATAAGTATATTCGTACTCTTGAAACCAGTAAAAAGACTTTGTTAAAAGCGCTTAATACTGAAAAGTCATTGCAGGTTCGTCAAGATCTCAACATTATTATCAACAATATTGATCAGACCATTGCTTCAGGTAAATTAGAAGATAAATACATGTTGCCTTGGGTGGACGTGCCGTTAATTATATTTAGAGGTGTTTCAGCATTATTAGATGATCAAATGTCTGATACGCGTAAACAAGCGGCTAATACTCGTTTAGCGTGTTATGTCGGTAAAACGGGTCAACCTGCATTAACTGAACAAGCAAAAACCTTATATGAAGCCGCATTAGCCAACAAAAAGTTAATGGGTCCAACAAAAGAAGAAGTAAACCAAGCACTGGCAAGAACCGATACCTTATTGCAAGGTTTGCAGCAGTTGTTTGAGAAAAATGAATTCATAAAAGCCGATGAGAATCTGTCGCTACTAAAGCAGCAAATTGCTGATTACCGTCAGTGGGCAGAAAAAACTGTAATTCCGACTAGCCGAGATGACTTTCGTTTACCTTCAGAGATTTATGCTTTAAAACTCAAAACGGTTGGCATTGATATCGAACCTGAGTTGTTGATTGAACGTGCTAAAGCCAGTTACATGATAACCAAGGCGAATATGCAGGCGTTAGCTCCTTTGGTGGCACAAAAATTTAATATGCCATCTAGTGATTATCGCGATGTGATTAAAACACTGAAAAAAGACTCTTTAGCCAACGATAAAATTGAAGATCATTACAGAGCTATTAATAAGAAACTTGAAGGATTAATCACTCAGCAAAATGTGGTGAATTTACCTGAACGCGACATGATTATGCGATTGGCGAGTGAAGCAGAAGCGGCGGGCAGCCCTGCACCTCATATGCTGCCACCACCGTTTATTGGTAACACAGGTGAACAAGGCCAATTTGTACTAACAACAGGTAACCCGGCATTAACCGGTGACGCTGCTTATGATGACTTTAATTTTAATGCCGTTGCTTATACATTAAGTGCCCACGAAGGCAGACCCGGTCATGAATTACAATTTGCGGTCATGTTAGAGCAGGGCGTGTCATTGGCCCGAGTGTATTATGCTTTTAACAGTGTCAACGTTGAAGGTTGGGCACTGTACGCCGAGGCAGAAATGTTGCCGTATTTACCTATAGAAGCACAGCTTATAGCGCTTCAACACCGATTATTACGTAATGCCCGCGCGATGTTAGACCCGATGTTAAACCTAGGTCTAACAACAAAAGAAAACGCCTATACATTGTTACGCAATGACGTGGTGTTTTCAGAAGCGGCAGTGAAACAAGAAGTAGATCGATACACTATGAGAATGCCTGGGCAGGCTGGTAGTTACTTTTATGGCTTATCACGATTATTAGAGATCCGAGCCGATGTAGAAATTGCCCTTGGTGATAAATTTGACCGCTTAGCGTTTAATAACTTTGTGTTAGAGCAAGGGTTAATTCCACCAAACCTAATGGCTGAAGCCGTTAAAGAACGCTTTTTAACTAAAAAGTAAAATACGTTGATATTGATAAAATCCCATTTAGTTAAATGGGATTTTATCAAATACGACTCGCATTCTGGCTATTTTATGTAGCCGCATCGCTATAAATGACCTTCAACACTAGAAAATTATGTCACAGCTATTTTTTAGCATAAGGCAAACGAGCCAGTTTATCGCCTGTGTAGTAACAATCGAGCCCGCTAATCGCTACCGTATCAATGGCTTGTAAATCTATAAAACCATCCGTTTGCACCGCATTATCGTCTACATACACATCTACTATTTCACCAATAACAAACTCAGTACCATTGATCGCTAAATGTTGATGCTCTACTAGTTTAACTGAATATTTTAGGCGACTTTCTTTTACAAAAGGGGCGCAAAAGTCTGATAGATATTCAGGCGTTAATCCCGTTGCTTCAAACTCTGATTCATCTTTATCATAACGAGCAGAAGTTTGATGAGCTTGCTCATAAATGGATTGATTGACGTGATTAATGGTATACAAACCGGTTTGCATAATATTTTCAAAGGTATGACGTGGCACACTATGAGGCCGGATTATCATACCCATTAGCGGGGGATTTGCACCGAGATGAATGACCGAGCTCACAATAGATAAATTAGTATTACCTTGTCGATCTTGTGTGCCGATGAGATTGGCGCTTTTAAATCCAGACAACGAATTAATAAAATGTGCGCGAGTACGAGTTTCAAGTGCGTTTATGTGGTCTTTAGAAAAATGCATTAAATGTCCTTAACACTTAGTCGTGCAACCTTATCAATCAAATTCGTGGATTCACCAATTAGATCTACATGTGGGATATTGTACGTCAATGTGTATTCTGTGGAATCTAGACCTAAATCATTTCATCTGATTACGTTTTGCCTGTAAATAACTCATTGCTTTTGTGGTAGTTATCCATTGATATTAAATAGTAAAATCAATCGCATCATGATGTCTATAGTTAAAGTATTGTTAATCTCAGTGTGTTACATCTTCTTTATTAAGATACGGCATATTGGTGAATTGCTTTCGTAAAAACGATCATGTAATTAATTTGATTAGTCTATAGTTAGTTTTTACGAGCAAAAGTTGCAAATAGATCCATTAAAATCTCTTCATAACGATATTACATGAACAAGGAATAATGAGGCATAAGTGAGTAATATGCCGCGTTGCGTGGTAACGTAAATTTATGCTGGTAAATTTATGCTGGTAAATTTATGCCGGTAAAGAATCAAATATGCTGAGGCCCAGTGATTCAAATAAACTAGAAACACTTAAAATGTATAGCGTATCCAATGTATTTAAAAGGACAATCATTATGAGCAAGAAACAAGCATACGAAAAGAAATTGCAGGCGCAACTTGACGAGTGGAACGCAGATATCGACAAACTGAAAGCAAAAGCTGACGCTGCAACTGCTGATAAACAGCTTGAATACTACAAAAAAATAGAGGAACTTCAGTCTATGCAGGACAATGCCAATAAAAAGCTTACTGAGCTTAAAAAGGCCGGGGACGATGCTTGGGAAGACATAAAAGTCGGTATTGATAGCGCATGGGATTCACTTGGCTCTGCATTTAAGTCTGCGACGTCAAGATTCAAATAAAATGCTAGATAATGGCTATTCGAGTTAAAAGTCATCCAACATTATGGCGACCAATCATTAATGTGTTTATACATTAAATGATACAAGCAAGTATTAAAATTGGTCGGCATAGCACCGATAAATAGAGACTTAAAGTAAGCTTATAATTACCGATTTGGCAGATAATTTGGTTTCTCCATTTGATTACCCTAAACAGGTTACCGTAGGCATTCACTCTCTAGCACTATAAATATTTCTACTACGCTTGAAGAAACCAGCGTAAGTGGCTTTCTCGATGGGGTCGAATTAATCGGCCATTAATACTCCCTAGTGTGTTACCCTTCAATCAGTAACAGCGTAGATAAGCGCTGTTGAGTGACTTCTTCAAGTTCCATTTATTTTCATTTAGTAGGCGATTTTAATATTGATCATGTTCAGCTAAATTGATATCCAAAAACAAGATAAATACGGGTTGACGACAATCAACTTGTTAACTAAATAGAAATATTAACTTTATGTTCACTACTGCATCATTTTGGCGGTAGTGATATCGCATCACTTCATTGTGCTCCATTCAATTTTTTAAGACATTAACAGTCAAATTAACCCTCGCATGAGCTTCAAATGATGTTTTATCATCTGTTGCCATTATCGCTACCTTATCTACATTAACCTCTGGGGCGATAAGCCTGTGACAATCAAGAGTTGTTAAAAATAATCAGCATTACATTGAATGAATACCAAAACCTAATTGTGTGTACAACTTAATAGCTGAATGAGCGACGTTATTTTATATAATTTTAAAGGCCAAAAATATGAAAAAACTGTTTAATAAGATTTTCGCTGGGGTTCATCTGTTCGCAGCTGTAATTCTTATCATATTATCCTTGATAATTATGCTGTGGTCTATTTATGAAGTCATTTCCGGCATACAGTATGACTCTGGATTTATCCCATTAATGCTTCAATCTGTTGCAGCTATAATCATAGCCGCAGCCATTATTGATGTTGCACAATATATGATGGAAGAAGAGGTTTTTAAGGACAAAGAGCTACGGGATCCCAAAGAGGCAAGACGAACAATCACAAAAATCATTGTCATTATTACCATAGCAGTCAGTATTGAAGGACTGGTTTTTATATTTAAAGCCGGAACGAAAGACCTTAGCCTTTTACTCTATCCGGCTTTACTTATTATGGTATCAGCGATTTTGATTGTTTCGCTTGGCGTATATCAAAAATTAAGCGCTACTATAGAAAAAAGAGAAGAGGAAAGTGAATTGTAACAGTATCAAAAATGATACTTAGTTATTACGGCTTATATGAACATTTTTCGCCGCTATATGCGGCGATTCTCTTAAGCGAAAAATGGTCATCTAAATAGAGGTGACATCAACATACTATATTCCTCTGTTTAGCTATTTTTCAGGGATATCTTCAAGTAATTTTATGATAGTACGATTATTGTTTAGATGGGCTAGGTCAAGTAGGTAGCTTTTCTCAAGCTCTTGCATCGGTTCATCTGTCAATAATTCCTTTACTAACTGCTCTTCATCATTTGCAATGGCGGTTTTCAAGGCTGCAAAAGTCGCGATACTGTGTTTATGTTGATCAGTATTGTTAGATCCCATTAGTTCGCTCCGTTAATTGTTCGATAGTTATGTTATAGCGAGTTACTCACACTAACAATATAACCGTGTATGTTGCAATCAAAGTGATAGTAAATTCATATCCAATCTGACCTGATGACATACTCAGCCGATTAAACGATTTGGTGTTAGTTACATACATTAAGTAAACCGTAGCGGGGTATTTTGAGCCTGCGCAATGAGTAGAATGCGTTACAGAAAACGCCGCTTTTGCTATTGACCAAATGTGGACACCTTTACACTCTCTCTAATCTATATCTTAGTAATATTATGGCTGGCGCTGGGGTTATGTTGTCATTCCCATTATGTTTAACTGCATAATTTTTCACATTGTGAACAATTCATATTGGTAAAAGTATCATTGCTAAAATGCCACAGAGATGCCTACGACTTACTCTTACACGCCAGTTTACATTCATCAAAATAAGCTTGCACAACTTATGTAGTATTTAACCTGTTGATTTTCATGCACGTTAAGGCTTATTTAAAACGTAGATGCTTTTCTATCTATGTATAAACTTCAGAATTGTTATCAAGCAGATGTTATGTTGCTAATAACATACGCTGATTATTGTTAGTCCCTATCATCATTTTCATACTTAAACAAAACTTAATCCCAATCGTTAGTATTGTTAAAAGGATGTACTCAATTACATCCTTTTAGTCTGAACTGTTTACAATTATTAAGATTTATTGGCCTAATTGGAAAGGCTAACATTGGTATGTTAGTGTAACTAAAAAGTAAAATATAATTATGTTTATTTAAAACACAGCACTAATGGTGATGGTGAACACCGTTTTTAATATGGTTAGCGTCATGCTGAAAATATATTTTAATATTATATCTAAATATAAATGTCTAAATCAGAGGTAATAAAGAATTTTATATTTAAATATCGCATTGACATATTCAAGTGGTTACTTTAGGTGGTTTACTCATTTAATTATAGTTGACCATTTAGGGAAAAATAATAATGTAGATATCAAGTAAGCGAATATGATCAATGCATTTTATTCGATCTAGGCAATTGCCATGAACGGCAAAATAGCGATATTGGCAATGCTGTTGCTAAGTCTCTTTTTTATCGCCGGAGTTACAAGCTGTTGCAGTATATGTGTTCATCAGGTCTGCTTATATTCGAATACTAGACACAGAAAAATCGACGTATGTCAGCATAAACGTACGCCTTCACATTGAAACAGAAGGAAACATAGAATATGAACAACTTTGACTTTCACAACCCGACAAAAATTATCTTTGGTAAAGGCCGAATCGAACACCTTAACGATCATATTCCAGTAGATGCAAAAGTATTGATTATCTATGGCGGTGGTAGCGCGGAACGAACCGGTGTATTAGAACAAGTTAGAACAGCACTTTCTGGTCGCACATTGGTCGAGTTTGGTGGCATAGAACCAAATCCTCGTTATGCCACGACCCTTAATGCCGTCAAAGTAATCGCTGATAACAACATCACCTTTTTGCTTGCCGTTGGTGGTGGATCTGTCATTGATGCGACTAAATTTATCGCGATGGCGTCACTTTATGCAGGTGATCCCTGGGAGATCCTTACTGCCGGCACGGCAAAAGTGACCGCGGCGATGCCGTTTGGAACTGTGCTTACATTGCCTGCAACAGGATCTGAAATGAACAATGGTGGGGTGATAACCAACCCTGAGAAGATAGCTAAGCTTCCTTTTAGAAGTCCACATTGCTACCCAATTTTTTCGGTCCTCGATCCTGAACTCACCTATACGCTGCCTGCGCGTCAGATTGCCAATGGCGCTGCAGATGCCTTTGTCCATATTATCGAGCAATATCTGACTTACCCCAGTGGCGCACACGTGCAGGATGGTTTTGCCGAGTCTCTGCTACGCACCATTATTGAGCTTGGCCCTAAAGCGCTAGAGACACCAGAAGATTATGACATTCGTGCAAGTCTGATGTGGACAGCCACACTGGCTTTGAATGGATTAATCGGTACCGGAGTGCCACAAGATTGGGCTTCTCACATGATCGGACATGAAATCACCGCGCTCAATGATACAGACCACGCCCGTACTCTTGCCGTCGTGTTACCGTCACTATTGAATGATCAGCGTGGTCACAAGCACGAAAAATTACTGCAATATGCTAGCAATGTTTGGGGGATCACCGAAGGCACAGATGCTGTGAGAATTGACGCAGCAATAGACGCTACACGTGCATTTTTCGAGCAATTAGGGATCAAGACTCGATTGAGCGACTACGGTATTGCCGCAGCAGAAATTGAACTTATCGTTAGCGCCTTGCAGGAACATGGCATGACAGCCCTTGGCGAACACAAAGACATCACCCCAACTGATGTCCGTCGCATTCTTGAAGCGTCACTTTAAAGGAGATTGAATATGACACAAACAAACTCGACGAAGGTTGGGCTAAAAATACTCTTGATGGACTCATTGGTCTTATGAACTGGGGGGGGAGTCGGCAAGCTAATGAGCTATGTTGCTAAAAAATAAAAGATAAATACAGTACCATCTTGATGGTACTGAGTTAGCCCTAAGGCGATAGCTTTTGCAAAACAAGACCGGGGGGCGGTTGTTAATACACGTCTCCTGTTGGTACATTACCCAAAAAAGGTAAATATTATGACATATGAAACACGCAATCCTTACACTGGTGATCTTCTGGTAACGTTCCCAGATGCAAGCGACTCAGAGGTAAAGCAAGCAATTGAAAATGCGCATGATGCTTTTTTACTTTGGAAAAATACTGGGTTTACTGAGCGTGCGCGCGTAATGCACGCCGCCGCCGAATTATTACGCCGTGACATTGATTATTATGCCAATCTGCTCACCATTGAGATGGGTAAACTTATATCCGAAGCCAAAGCCGAAATAGCGTTGTCAGCAGATATCTTCGACTACTATGCAGATAACGCACAGACATTGCTGGCACCACAAAAGCTACCGGTTGCCGACGCTGATGCGGAAATTTTGTGTGAGCCGCTGGGTGTATTATTGGCGATTGAACCATGGAACTTTCCTTTCTATCAGGTTGTGCGTATTGCTGCACCGCAAATATCTGCTGGTAATACCTTGTTGCTCAAGCACGCTTCTAACGTTCCGCAGGCTGCTGCCGCATTCGAAAAATTAATGCTCGATGCTGGTTTGCCTCAAGGTGTGTTTAAGAATCTGTATGCTACACGGTCACAGATAGAAACTATCATTAACGATCCGCGTGTTCAGGGCGTAGCATTAACGGGGTCTGAAGGGGCTGGTGCAGTTGTTGCCGCACAGGCAGGCAAGGCTTTGAAGAAATCGACCCTTGAACTTGGCGGTGCTGATGCATTCGTTGTTTTAGCCGATGCAGATATGCAAAAAACGATTAACTGGGCTGTTCTAGGTCGACATTGGAATGGAGGTCAGGTTTGCGTGTCATCAAAACGAATGATCATTGTTGATGAGGTGTATGATCGGTTCCTCGAAGGTTATATCGGTAGTGTTGTAAATCTTAAAGCGGGCGATCCGTTTGAACCAAGCACAACGCTAGCACCACTGTCATCTAAGGCGGCAGCCGATGAAATCAAAGACAAGATTCGCCAGGCGGTTTCTTACGGGGCTACAGCAACTGAGGTTGGGCCAATTGTTCCCGATTCAGGCAATTTCGTTCAGCCGACCATATTGACTGACGTTGCAGAAGATAACCCTGCACGCTATTGGGAATTTTTCGGTCCTGTTTCTATGCTGTTTCGCGCCAAGGATGAAGATGACGCGGTTCATATAGCCAATGATTCACCGTTCGGTTTGGGCGGTTCGGTATTTACTGCCAACCCAATCCATGGTGCAGAAGTTGCGAAGCGAATATCCACAGGTATGGTCTTTGTCAATCATCCAACAATGGCTAAGGCGGATTTACCATTCGGTGGCGTTAAACGTTCAGGTTACGGCCGCGAGCTGGTCGGTCTTGGCATCAAGGAATTTGTTAACCACAAACTTATCGCCATTGTCGACATCGACGCTCCGTTCTAGCGCTAATTGCCAATCCGATGTCTAGTCGGATTGGCTTATCCAGTAAGGACATAAATCGTTAAATAGTGAGTTGTTTAGCGATATCAACATAAACACTTCTAAGCATGCAAAAATATCAAAATAGATAACTCATTTTGCTAGCGACCTTTAGTAACGATCCAAAGTACAACGCCCACGGTAATTAATTTCACGTTAAATGGCTTAGCCAATAACGCTAAACTTTGGACTATCATCAAATCATCGGAGCCAGTAACCGAGACTAAAAGTCTTAATGAACTGGCCCGCGTGGTTTGCAAAAACTGAATGAGTCTCTAATTGTGTTTGTTTCAAATTCTTCTAAAGCGTCAGGCTCATCTTTGGGATCTGCATTACACCGTATTTTCATCATGTGAGGTGAGGCTAACATTAACAAATCATCGTGTGTCATTGATTATATGAATGTGTTCAAATCTAGAAATCGATTAGTGTTATTTGAAATTAAAAAATATACGTTCTCGTAAATTTTTATTTATTTAGAAGATATGAAAATTTGATTTAATTCGAAGGATTTATTTTGAGCAGGTAAGTGATTTTGTAATTTTGAAATGGTACACCCGAGTGGACTCGAACCACCGACCCCTACCATGTCAAGACGTTAACGCGCAATATTTTTGAACCATTCCCACCTCAACATTCCCGCCTTAACCGCCATATAATAGGGCTTAATATCATTTACATTGATTGCTTACTCGCTTATTTTAACAAATATATAGACTTTTACAACTTGATTTTGGCACAAGATACAAATGTCGAAAATGACCACTATTTGTTGGTGAGGCCTATTAATGAACATTCATGCAGAGCATTTTAAGAAAGGGCTGGATAAGTTGTTAGTCGATGTGAAGCTCGAAATGGTTGGGCTTCATCACGTCCAACTTGATCGGACACTCAAAGATTTTTGTGAGTCATATAATCTTATTGGCACATTAAAGCCAAGCTCAGACGATAGCATCGAATCACCGGCTTCAATTTTACTCGATTCATATCAGGCTCCCATATTAGTAAGTAAAACGCAGGCTGGATACTATCGTTTGATTTCCGGGTTATTGACGTATCAGAAGCTCTGTAAACTTCATACAGAAGATGATAAAGGTTTAGTGCCTGCCATTGTGTTACCCAGACGTCCTAATAAAGACGTACTTCGATTATTGATGTTAAATGATATTGTCAGACCTCTACTAAAGCAGTTTGTTAACGTAACTGGTGATACCGTTTCTCAATCGCTCTCAACATGGTTTGTTTCAGTTGAGCAACCATCAGTATTTAATTCTCCTGAATGGAAATCTCTGTTTCCAACGATAAAAACCAAAACACAGCTGTGCGAGTGGTTACACATCAGCACAAAGACTGTGAGGTTAAAGTGACGACACTCAAACAACATCTTTACGACCACATATGTCATTATTGTGATCATCAAATGCTGGGCATTGAAAACGATGAAGTACTAGAAGATCTAGAGGAACTAACAGAGCGAATTTTTGCACCCGAAACCCTGGGAGGGTTTAGACAACTGATTCATATGATAGCCAGCGTCAGAAGTATTTCATCCCATTCTGCTGACTCAATCATGAAAGATTTGCATTTTCCCAAATACATATTTGATGCATTGCATAACTATGGCTTTGAAGTTGACGATAAGTCTATTAACAAAGAATATTATCGAAATAGTTACCATAAAGGCTGGTGTAGTGAATACCCATTCTATGTTGTATTACTAAAGTCTCATGAGTATCAGTTCACTATAAAATCTTGTGAGTTATTGGCCGCATTTATAAAGCACTATTATTCAGTGTTAGATACCCTCAGAGATAAAGAGCTTGCAAGAGAATCATCCACAAGGGAAGAGGATGCCTGCGCAAATTTTAGACTTTTTATGAAAACGAATGTTGCTGAGTTTAATTCCGTTCGAGAGGCTATACCCAAAACTCCACTTGATACACCAATGTCTATTGCTAACCAACTAGACAAATATCTCAATGACCAAGAGCATTGGCCCTATTTAGCGCATAAAAATTATCTAAGAATGTTGTCTCATTTTTTTTCAAATGACTGGAAATCCCCAAAGCATATTTCACGGAAACGATTACCTTTTGAGCGAGTACCAAAAAGGTATGCAGAACCCATAGCAGTTCCCATTGTTGGGGCTCATGATGACATATTCACTTTGATACCCAATGAGTCCCTAATACCCAATAGTGAAGGCTTAGATGAAGATGACCAATATGTCACACAACATGTTATTTACACCCGAGCTCGCTCGTAATATGAGCGGTGGTCAGTTACTTGGCTATAACCAAATTGTTGAAGACTACAGAAAAGCTAAAGCAAAGGAACAGGGCGGCACTCATGCTTTAGCAGTGCTTCAGCAATTAAGAGCGGTTAGTTTACACCCAAGACTGAATGAGATTTTTAAAGCGCCACCAAATACCGCTAAAGAAGCGCTTAATATGCTGAACGAATCTGAAAAGTTGCTTATGTTGATAGATATCTTGGCAGATATTAAAAACAAACAAGAAAAAGTCATTATTTTTGCGACGACTAAAAAGCTTCAGGCTGTTCTTAAAATTTGCTTAGACAAAATTTATGCGTTACAGATTCATGTCATTAATGGTGATAGTAAAGCGATTGCAACGAAGAAGGACCAACTGTCTCGTAAAGGAATGATTACCGACTTTGAGTCGAGAGAAGGCTTTAATATTATCATTATGTCACCGGTTGCTGCTGGCGTAGGATTGACCGTTGTTGGCGCAAATCATGTAGTGCATTTAGAGCGCCATTGGAATCCAGCAAAAGAAGCGCAAGCAACAGACCGTGTCTATCGTATTGGTCAGGAAAAACCTGTTTTTATTCATTTACCCTGCCTTTTACATCCAGAGTATGATTCGTTTGATGTGAATTTAGATAAGTTGTTAGCAAAGAAAACGATGCTCAGTGATGCAGTAGTAACACCAGAAGCAGTCAGTGAACATGAGCTTATGTCTTCAATGGGCTTATAAAAGGATTTATATATTGACTCATGTATCTATTAGTCAATTTGTTTTTAATTTGCATATATATTTGGATTTTAAAAGGAAAGTAAATGATCATAAAAGGTACAGTAACAAGCGGGAATGTGTATGCCGATGGCACTCGTTCTATGGAAATTATGTTCTCATTAAGTTATATCAATAACTTACCTTATGTGAAGAATGATGCCTCTATAGTTAAGTTAATAGTTAGAGAAGCTACCTATCTCATTAACCTTCGTCATACCGATAACAATAGCTATTTGTGGTTTTCTCCTTTTTGTCATGTTTTTGAGGTGACAGGGAAAGCGCAAAAGGGGCAAAGAATGAGATTATCTGATGTACTTATACCTGTAGGATTTCAAGTAAATGATAGTGTAGACATCAGTTTTGAAGGTACAACAGCAAAACTGATGTCTAAAATTTAGTTTTTGACGTCATGATATGACGTAATGTTGGTTCATTCTTATTTGGCTTTAACAATGTTAATTTTAGCAATATAAGAATGGGGACAACATGAAAGAATATATAGTGACAGGCACTAAGTACGGACGTAAGGCTATGGTTCGAGTTTTTGCATACTCAACAGGTGAGGCGATGAGAAAAGCAAGAACAGAACATGGTTTTACTTCAATGCAAAATACTAAATTGGCGTAGTGATTATCCCCCGACTTACAGGTTTGCTGCTTGTAAGCCGGGGGCGTTATAAAAACTGCTTATAAACAGTCGACGCTCAATAACAATGATATGGATAATTTGTGTCAAATAATCAACAGCAAAGACAAAATGCAATTTTAAGTTATCTCCCTGAACACCCCAACTCCATTACAACGAGAGAATTACTTTCTAGAATTCAGAATGATGGGTTTAAAGGGGGTATTCGTACACTTCAACGTGATCTTGATTCATTAAGTCATTCGAATCATATTGGCCGTGATGAATCACAACGCTCTCATCAGTGGTTTAGATATAAAGGTGTCAATCGTTCGGCATTTGAAATGTCAGCGTCTACAGCACTTGTACTCTCAATGGCTGAGAAGCATTTACATCATTTATTGCCAGTTAACTTACAAGACAATATGTCAGGTTTTTTCACACAGGCAAATAAAACGATCAACAGTAATCCTCGAATGAAGTTATGGACTCAGTCTATTGCATCAGTTCATCCAGGTTTTCAGCCATTAGCGCCAAACATAAGAGATGATATTTTACACATCATTGAAAAAGGGATTATTGAAAACAAAAAAGTTGAGATTAGCTATCGTCCAAGACCTCCTAATGTTGAGAAAAATTACATAATCAATCCTTTAGCACTCGTTACAAGAGCTAACATCATTTACTTAATTGCGACTTTGTCTGACTCCTTATCTTTCAGACATTTTGCGCTACATCGTGTGTCAGATGCGCATTGTTTACTTTCAACAAGAGCAATCCCTGAATCATTTAATCTTGAAAACTACTTGTCTGCAGGCCACTTTTCTTTTTATCTTGGTGAATCGATACATTTAAAATTAAAGATAGATTATGAGTTAGGTTACCACTTGCTAGAAACACCATTAAGTAACGATCAAAAAGTAACGATAGCGGAGGATAAGACTTACTTTGTCATCGAGACAAGCGTAGCGCACACAGAAGAACTTAAATGGTGGCTAATGTCGATGAGCAATATCTGTGAAGTCATAGCACCAGTGCATCTTCGTATTGCAGTTATTGAAAGTTTAACTAACGCATTAAATAAATATAAATAATATATTAACGTCATAAAATGACGCGATAGCGCAGTAAACTTGTGTCACTAATTAAGTGAGTCATTGAGAGAGTAGCAGTACAATGTTATTAATCGTAACAGAACAGCAAGTTAACATTAGTGTTGATGAAAACTATCTGGTTATCAAGCCATGTCAGCTTTGCGATATTCAACCAAGGACTCCGTGTTTAGTCATTATTGACATGCAATTTACTTCGCAGTATGTCATTGATTGGCTCACTAAAAGAACAAGATCGACATTATTGTGGTCCGTAGGAGCTCAGCACGATGAAATTAACTTAGTGTCATCGAGTGCTAGCCATCACTGCGTGATAAACGAGTCAGTTATATCGTTTGGAGAATTTTTAAATATTTTTACAGCTTTGTATTTCTCGCGTTTATGGGATAGAAATAATTCAGAAGTGATTTTTTCTTCAAAAAGTGGAGAGTGGGAAAGTTATTTTCTAAATAACACCATTATGGCTATTTATAGTGAAGCAAGTCTCAGGACAAAAGTAGAACATTGCAACAATCTGATTTTTATCTTCGACCATGAACTTAATATAGACACTATAGAATCAAAGATAGCACAAGAAAAACGTTTTTATTGCCCTAATAACATAAGTTGTTTTTTTAATGTTAATGCTACTGACACGTTATTGTTAGTCTTTAATAGACAGAATATTTAGAGATATATCTATATTTTAGATAGAAAAAAGCTAGGGCAACAGCACGAATTTGCCTTTTTTGCTCACAATGAATGATTTCAATATAGAATCACTTCCAATCATTCATGAAGTGAAAACGTTCTGAACAAATATAGTTTAAAAAACAAACTTAATATGTTCGTAAAACGTCCGGATTTAGCTCTGGAAGAAAGTCTTATTAATGATCTGATAATTGTCACCAAACAAACTACCATTACCAATAAATAAAACAGATGACAATTATCTCCTCAAAAAAGCAGTTGATACAATTGTTCAATGCAGACATCCTTCATAAAACAGCTAAGCGCACTGGGTTTCTTCAGTGATATAACGGACGTTTTGTGTACACTTTTAGGTCGAAAATTGAGTATTAATAGTTAATTTAAGCATCACCACTTATACAAAAATTTTAGGTTTAATGTGTTAATTGTCCGTAATGCTCAAATAGTAGACACTCATGCTCTTACCCTAATAAATAACCTGGCTAAAGTAACAGAAAGTGATTTATATAAGATGTATTGCAAGATCAAAGTATTAAACCAGAAGAAAAGGATAGAAAAGTTATGTTAGGGGTAGATGAACAACTTCTTGCGCTTGGCTTTAATAAGAAAGGTAAGTTAGATGTGGGTGTTCGAAACATATTTACAGAAAAGTCTGATGCGTATATTTTATTGAAAAAATACGCTTGGAAAATGTTATCTGACTTGGCCACTAGATATCCAGATGAAGCCCAACTAAGCACTGAAACAGACAAAATCAAGTTCTACATAAACGGAATTTGGTTGTTTCAGTTTCAGTTTATGTGGGGAAGTTGCTATTTAACGGTAACAAAGCGAAGTAAGGCTATCAATAAGTACCCCGGTCTATTAGAAGTGCTTAATTCCAGCGCCGGAATAATTCGTAAGAACAATCAAGATTACTATGATATTGATTTATCTAAAGAATCATTAATAATTAAGTCAGTTGAATTAATATCTAACGCACTGGATTTATTCGAAATCCCAAATCAAGTGCACACAGGTGCAAAGGAATCTAAAAGGACTTACAACATGCCCGAAACCTCTTTAAATCAAATTCTTTATGGTCCTCCTGGGACAGGAAAAACCTATCACAGTATTCAAATGGCGGTAGCTGCCGCTGAGCCAGGCTTTTATCCAGAAGGCGAGACACGCGACGATGTACGCCAAGCCTATAAAGCTAAATATAAAGAGTTAGTTAAAGCTGGACGCATTCGATTTGTTACCTTTCACCAAAGTTATGGCTATGAAGAGTTTGTAGAAGGATTAAGCGCTAAAACTGAAGGCGATCAATTAAGTTATTTTGAAAAAGACGGCATTTTTAAAACGATTTGTCTTGAAGCAAAAAAATACCGTGCTACCAATAAAAATAAGCAACGGAGTGAGTTTGATGAACGCTGGCAGTTATTTGCTGAGCAGTTAGCGGAATCAGAATCGGGGATAAAAATTACTACTCTCAGTAAAAAAACTTACTTTACGGTAACAGATGTAACGAGTAACACGATTCGCTTTGATAAAAGTAAAGGCAGCTCTATCCATACTTTGAGTGCCAAAACACTAAAAGCGGTATATGACCAAGAAAAGCAGATCGTCGGAGGTTTGCAACCTTACTATGCGGCGTTTATTGAGCACCTGAATCAATTTGAGCTAGCAGTGGTTGAAGCCAGCAGTGAGCAAAAGAATTTTGTGCTTATCATCGATGAAATTAATCGCGGTAACATCTCAAAAGTGTTTGGCGAATTGATTACGTTAATAGAAGCATCAAAGCGCTTAGGCCAAACTGAGAGTCTTGAAGCTATTTTGCCATACTCTGGTGATTCATTTTCTGTGCCTGATAATCTTTACCTAATTGGTACGATGAACACCGCAGATAGATCGCTAGCCTTGATGGATACCGCGCTGCGAAGACGTTTCGATTTTGTCGAAATGATGCCAGATTATGAGGTGTTTAGTGAATATGGGCAGCTTAACTGTGGTGGAATACAAGTTGATTTAGCTAAATTACTAAAAACAATGAATCAGCGTATCACCGCGCTATATGACAGAGAACATACACTTGGCCATGCGTTTTTTATCCCAGTGATTGAACTGATTAAAGCGGGCCAACACCAAGATGCGCTGTCTGCGCTGGCTCAGTGTTTTCAACATAAAATCATTCCATTATTGGCGGAGTATTTTTTCGAGGATTGGCAAAAAATACGTTTAGTGCTGGGAGATAATCAAAAAGATAAAAATCTGCAATTGATTAAACAGTCTGATGTTAATTACAGCGCGCTATTTGGTGACAGTGACGAAGTCAGTGACTTGGCTGATGAAGCCCAAGCGTTTAGCCTGATTAGTAAAGATTCCAAGCTCTGGCAGAGTGTAAATACATATATTGCCATTTATGATGCTAGCCAATTACCTAAGATTGAGGATTGATTAGTCAATCATGGTTAAGGGATTAAAGCAGCCAAAGAAGACCAATATCACTGTATTTGAATATGGTTTTTTAAGTGCAAGCGACAAAGCCGCTAGAGATGAACGAGTCAACGCAATTACTAATCAAGCTTTTGAATATTTAAAGAAGTGCTGTTTATGTGATGATTCTGAGTCTCGATTTTTAAAATTAAAAATTGCGCACGGCATGGAAGTGCTGCAAGTGCAAAATTATGCTGGCGTGATACTGTGCCCAGATGGAACTCAGATTGAAGTATTACCTAAGGTTGCCAAACACAGTGACGTAAACCCTATGGGTGATAACCGCAGCAGTGATAACAAAAGCATTGCAGAGCGGGCGAGACTGTCTTTGCTGATGATGCTGAAATCGCTTAAGCAGTTTCGCCACATTGAAACTGAAGTGGCCAGCATCAAAAAGCAAAAAATGCCCTTAATGGAAATTTTTATTGCGCAGTTTTTAACTGCAGTGAACCATTTAATCAAAAAGGGCATTAAAAGTGACTATGTGAGAGAGCAAAGCAATAGCCCTTTTTTAAAGGGTAAGTTGTTACATAGCCAACAACTAAAACATAATTTTATCAACCGCCATAAATTTTATGTTGAGTATGATGCCTACCTTATGGATAGAGCTGAAAACCGCCTTATCCACTCAGCCTTAGGCAAGGTTGCCGGATATACCCAAGTGACTAAGAGTAAAAAGCTTATTCAGGAGCTATTATTTGCTTTTGATGAGGTGCCGTTAAGCACCAATTATAAAGATGACTTTTCTCGTATCAAGCTGCAGCGGGGAATGCAGCATTATGATGTGCCTATCAGCTGGGCAAGATTAATATTGCAAGGTTACTCTCCGCAATCAATGCAAGGCGAAAACAACGCTTATTCGCTGCTATTTCCAATGGAAGCCGTGTTTGAAAGCTTTGTTGCTCAATACTTAAAGAAGAAAGTCCAACATCCCTCTACGCTGTCTGCTCAAGTTCAATCTAAGTCTTTAGTCACTTATGATACAAAAAATTATTTTCGCTTAAAGCCAGATTTGCTTATAACAACACCAGGTCTAGGTTCGATTGTGCTTGATACTAAGTGGAAATTGATTGGTATGACTAAACCCGAAGGGGAAAACAAATTTGGACTGTCACAGTCAGACTTTTACCAAATGCTAGGTTATGGTCATAAATACTTACATGCTGAAGGTGAATTAGTATTGATATACCCTAAAACCAGTAGCTTTAACGCACCTTTCGAGCATAGTTTTAATTATGATACAGCAGGGAAGTTGAGGCTGTGGGTTATTCCTTTTGATATAAGTCACGATGCTAAAGACAGAATTAATCATCATATACTAGGTTTAAATCATGATTAAAAAATTTAAGATGTTGTTTAGTGTTTCAAATGTACTCAATACATGGCTTAAAGCCGACCTACCTCGCTTGCCTAATAAAGAGGGGCAGAGAGTAGGGGTCCATAGCTTAGCGTCAGACGAATACACCTGTTGCTGGCAAGTACATATTATCGATAATGCCTATAAATCTCGTCATAAAACTATCATTGCCTGTGAGGCGAACAGCCGCTTTATTGTCTTTATTCCCGTTGATGCGAAGCTAACGCTAGATGAGTTAGCTGCACGTTTACAAATGGAGTGGCAATATTCATTAGCAGAAACTTTGAAGCAACTGCGTGCCATACCAAGTAGTGATATTGCTATGTTATTAAGTGAGCTAGCTGAACTGCACATGGACACTCATTGGGTTAAAAATACCGATTTAAGCATTAGCGGCCATATTAGCGATGCCGCACTTTGGGTTAGCCAAACGTTGGCGGAGCAGGGGCTTAATGAGCTGCCATCTGATTTGTGCACCGATTTATCGATTCATATCAATACTGAAAAGAAGCGCGCAAAAAATCAAAAACAAAAATTTATGCCAATAGTAAAGATGATGGATTACTGCCAAGATATTTTAATGGAACCACAACCACTACCAGCAAAGCCAGATTTAGCATCTGCTACTCATACGGCTTCAGAGAGTGCCGCTGAAAATAGTACTCTTGTTGGCAACAATATAGTGCAATTAAGTGATTACAGAAGGTAATAATAATTACTTATTTTTATAATTTATTACCCATTATGGTTATGGCGGTGTGACGGGTTATTTTTAAGACTCTGAAATATAAGTGTTTAAGCGAGTGATGGGTTGTGGCCTAGTTTTGGCATTAGTAATCATACATTTATTGAAAAGGTATGAATAATGTCCAAGCTGTTGTTACTGTTAGCCCTGTTAATGGTGATTTTGAGCATCAACGCCATCGCCTTACTAGTATACCTTGTCAAAGGCGACACCTATGAAGTGCCTGTTAGTAAAAAAACAGCTAGCCAGGATACCCAGCTCAACCAACAAAAATAGCTAAAGGATTAATATGACTAGCTTAGGATTAGCATTCACCAAGGGTGACAAGTCGAACCTAATTGAATGGAGATGCTGTATATTCTGCAGTATTTGCCATGATTATTTAGTTTCGCTATCAAAAAAGTTTGAGTTAAGCAAAGCTTCATGCTTGAATACAAGCCTCTGAAACAAGGATGTTTTTATGCCACTAGATCTCTCTAATACATTAGTCGTTGGTATTTCAGCCACTGCCCTATTCGATATGGCGGAATCTGACCAAATTTTCAGGGAAACCTTTGAATCAGATCCTGATACTGCTATTGAAAAATACCGCGAGTTTATGCTGGAACACGAAGATGAGCCGCTAAAGCCAGGTACTGGTTACCCTCTGATTAAAGCTTTACTTGGCCTTAATCAATATCAGCAGGGCAATGGCCCTCTTGTTGAGGTAGTGGTGATGTCACAAAATAGCCCTGATACTGGTCTTCGGGTGCTTAATACAATTCGTCACTACAAGCTCAATATTACCCGTTCAGCCTTTACCGCAGGTGAAACCGTTGCTGATTACCTTGATGCCTTTGATGTGGATCTGTTTCTCACCACCAATGTTAAAGATGCTCAGCAGGTGATTGATTCCAAGAACTGTGCCGCGGCAATATTAAAAGCACCGCCAACGGATGCGCCAGAAATACCCGAGGGTCAAGTCCGCATAGCCTTCGATGGTGATGCCGTATTGTTTTCCGATGAAAGTGAATTGGTTTACAAGACTGAAGGAATGGCAGCTTTTCATGCGCAAGAAGATGCTAAGCAAAACATTCCTATGACCGAAGGACCTTACGCTAGTTTGCTACATAAATTATCGCGGCTGCAAGATCGACTTCCTATCCGTGTTGAATACTCACCTATACGAATTGCACTAGTCACCGCTCGTAATAGCCCATCTGAAATGAGAGTAATTAAAACATTAAGACATTGGGGAGTTTATGTCGACGAGGCTTTTTTCTTAGGTGGTGTAGAAAAAACTAAAGTATTGAAAGCCTTTAGACCACATATTTTCTTTGATGACCAGGACGTTCACTTAGATGCTGCAGCTAATTTAGTTCCATCGGGCAAGGTACCTTACTTAAGTAACTCCGCGTTATCAAAGTCAATATTGTTAAAGCAAAATGATGTCATTAATGATTAAAAATCGCTAACAATTAAAGTGTTGCAGCATAAACATAAAATCAATGATTAGAAATATTTAGATAAGGACATTACCTTGACTCATTCATTAAAAATCTTTCGCCAATCTTTAAGCGAAGCCCGTGAGTTGGCTGATTGTTATGATGTGCTGAATAGCCATCCAGAGCTATCTACTCCATCTTCATTAAAAAAAGCATGTTTAATTTTGACGCTCACGGCATGGGAAACATATGTTGAAGATGTCATTGCTGAGCTTTTTGAAAGTAAATTTAGTTTATTAAAAGGGTCGCCTCTTGGGGCATTTGCTGAGAAGCAACTAAAAGAACGTTTGAAGTTTTTTCATAACCCTAACTCTCAAAAAACGAGGCACTTGTTTGAAGAATTTTTTCATATTGATGTTACCGAACATTGGAAATGGAACAATGTCATGCCAAAAGATGCAAGAGAGCAGTTGAATCGTTGGATAAGTAAACGAGGAGAGGCCGTGCACAGAGCTGGAGGAGAAGTTAATCAACCTCAAATAATAAAAAAAGAAGAACTCGCTAAATGTTTAAGATTTTTTGATGAACTAGCAAATGCAACAGACCACGTATTAGAAAAAATTTAACCTGATAATTTTTATGGATGTACAAATAATAAGTAACATTGCGGAAGGCATGTTTGAACGTTCAGATATTATTGAATTAATTTTATTAGGTCCACTGAGCTCCCCGAAATGTTCAAACTCACGTTGTTTGGCAAACCAAGATCAGGTAAGGGCGAAGGCTGTTCAATACAGCTTTTGCCACTTTTAAAATATCAAGCCGAGGAGGTCAGTATGTCAGATAGTGCTGTTTTTGAAATTATGGCTCAATTTGAGCTGGTGATATCGCATGAATTTACATCAGAGGATTTAGCTGATGCTGAAGGTGATATACCTACCATGCACGAAAATTTTGAGCATGAAGTGCAAACGGAATTTTCGCAATCAGATATCGATATAATGATTGATGATGATGTAAAAATTACCGCAGATAATCAAATTGGCTTCTCTGGTTATTTGAAACGCTGTTATAAATTTGAAGCAGAAGAGTTCGATAATGATGAGCTTATAGATGGTTGTTTTGAAACGCAGTTAAATGATATGAAGCTAGAAGTGATTAACTGTTGCGATATGAGCTTGTACGAAATAACACTTATATCATATAGCTGGGCAGATGATGAATTTGTCGAAATAATACCCAATTGAAGAACGGTATTGTTTACTTTTAATAAACCGAAGTAGATAGCAAATAAAATAAGGATGTTCCATGTCAGCTAATAGAATCAAACCCGCCAAACAAGGCCATCTCGATGGTGCTTGTGGTTTTTACGCAATCGTTAATGCAATTCATCTCTTAGAGCCTGATATACCTCAACAAGAACTATTTAATATTGCTATTTCGACATTTATCCAAGATGGTAACCCTATGGCTTTTATTGAGGGAACTAGTCGCGGAACAATTAAAAATGTACTTAGTCGATTGCTAGAATATATTCATTCTACTTATGATCTAACTGATAATACGACTAACGAACCTTACCGTATAAAGTTTTCAATCCCTTATTGGGTTAAAGATAACGAGCGAAGCAGGAAAGATGTTATTGATACACTCAGCCAAGCAAATTATCGCAAAGGAGCCGTTTGTATTTTGGGCTTTGGGATGAATGATGGTGAGCTAGACTACGCCCATTGGACTGTGATTAAGGGCTTTAAAGATGGGTGTTTTAATACTCATGATTCTAGTGGCGAAGCAAAGAAAATAGACATGGACACTATTCGTGTTGATAGTCAGCAACGAAAAAATAGTCAACGGCCATATAACTTTTTTAGTGAAGATATTTTTATAATTGAACGAGTTCCTGCTGAAAGGTAATGCTAAGGCCTTTTCGTTTAAAATCATTGTGTAACAATAAAATTCCATTAGTGCAAGGTATGTTATCTATTGAAATTATTACTATCAACAACCAATGCTCTCAACAAATGGCTTAAAGCCGACTTACCTCGTTTGCCTACGAAGGAGGGCCAGAGAGTCTGCGTCCATAGCTTAGAATCAGACGTACAAACATTTTGCTGGCAATTGCACATTATTGATAATGCCTACAAATCACGTTATAAAACCATCATTGCCTGTGAAGCAAACAGCCGCTTTACTGTATTTATTCCGGTTGATACTAAGCTAACGCTGGATGAATTAGCTGCATGTTTGCAAATGCAGTGGCAATACTCATTAGCGGAAACCTTGCAGCAACTGCGTGCCATACCAAATAGTGAGATTGCTATGCTATTAAGTGAGTTATCTGAGGTGAACATGGATACTCACTGGGTTAAAAATACTGACTTAAGCATTAGCGGCCATATTAGTGATGCCGCACTTTGGATAACCCAAAGGTTGGCAGAGCAGGGGCTTAATGAGCAGACAGATGATCTGCGTACTGATTTGTCGATTCATCTAAACACTCAAATGAAGCGAGTAAAAAATAAAACTAAAAAATTTATGCCTATTGTGCACATGATGGATTACTGCCAAGACATTTTATTAATACCAAACGATGATAAGGCATATGATGTAGATGAGCTAATCAGCAATTTATCGATTACTCAATAACCAGATACAACTAGATACAACCATTAAAACAGTAAGTAATATCATCGATTTTAATCAATATAAACAGAAAATGAGGTAATTTATATTATTCACTTGTTAACTTTGTTACACCTTGAGGTGTGAGTTATTACTCAGTTTTATATAAATCAATAGGTTAGAATTTGTTGTGATTTTGGCATTAGTAAAAGTGTTAATTACTTTTAGGATGCTAAATGACAGACAACTGGCTGGTAATCATCGTAGTATTAAGTATTATTGTTGCAGTAAATACTATCGCTTTAATTATGTATTGGTTAAAAAGCGCGAGCAGCTCTAAGCCCTCACAAGCCAAAACTAAAGTGTCAAGTCAGTACAAAAAATAATAACAAATGTTATGAACTCATTTGGCTTAGTATTTTCTGACGATTTGTATTCTTAAACTATGCACAACCTTCAATCTATTTTTATTGGAATGTTATCTAAGTCTTAATCAATAAAATATTGATCAAAATAACATCATCGGATATCCGAAAATCATTAGGGAACACGAGTTAATGGACGAACAACTCAACAAAAGTCTCGATACCTCTTCTGCTTATGAATTACGTACACCAAAGATTACTTTAGAAAAGGATGTCGTACTCACCCCCGAGACTCGAAGAATGTTTGAAGAAGCTATTGGTGCTATGCGCCACCATAAAACAATCTATACCGATTGGGGATTTGAAGCAGTAGATCCTATGGGACGGAATATGATTCTTAATTTATATGGCCCACCGGGAACAGGGAAAACGCTTGCAGCCGAAGCCCTAGCAGGAACATTAGACCGTCAGTACTTTCACATTGGTATATCTGAACTTGAAAGTAAGTATGTTGGCGAAACCGCTAAAAATATATCGACAGCATTTAAGACTGCGGCGTTGGAAGGTGCGGTAATTTTTTTCGATGAAGCAGATACGTTACTCGGTGCTAGATTATCTTCGGTGACTCAAGGTATTGATAATGAAATTAATGCGATGCGGTCAACATTATTAATGGAATTAGAGCGCTTTGACGGAATTGTTATTTTTGCGACCAATTTTGCTAAAAATTATGATAGTGCTTTCGTCAGCAGAATTCGTTATCACATTGAATTTACACTCCCCGATATAGAAGGACGTAAACAACTGTGGCAGCGGATGTTGGTTCCTGGAGTTCCATTAGACGGGGAACGCGATGAGATAATTGAACGTTGTGCCGCTGCATCTGAAGGTTTATCCGGGCGCGAAATTAGAACGGTGCTACGTACCGCGTTTCCTCGTGCATTAGTCGAATGTGATAGCGAACCTAAGGTGAAGTGGCAACACTTTGAATCAGCAATACAAGATGTTTGTTCTGCCAATAGAAATGTAGGTAAAAGCAGAAAAAAAGCAGCAACACAAGCGACAAGCAATGTGGCTTCTACCGATGTTGGTAGGCGGTTACTCGGGCTTACAGAATAAAATATAATCTTAAATGGAGAGAAGAAATGGGTTGGTTTAGTGACGTGTGCAGTTCAGCAGTAAGTTTTGTTAATTCGGCAGTTAGTACAGTAAAAGATGCGGCTTGTTCGGCGTATGAAACCGTTAAAAGTGTTGCTGGCAAAGCAATTGGTTGGATGGCCGACAAAGCCGAGGTTTTTGTCGGTAGCGTAAAAAAAGCCTGGAAGGCCGTTAAACCTTATGTTCAAAAAATTCGTGGAGCACTGCTTGCAGCCGCCAAAGCGGTGCCATATCCTTGGTTACGAAGTGCATTACTGTTGTTAGAAAAAGGCATTGGTGCATTAACTGCATTTGAAAAATCTCCAATAGCAAAGAAACTTGATGCTGCAATTAAATGGTCAATTAAACTCGCTAAGCGATGGCACAAAACCCAAACCGCAGACGCTGAAAAAAATGAACAGAGCCAATCGACTAATCAACCAAGTGATGTTCTCAATGCTGAAGAATTAATAGAAGCGAAAACACATCAACAAGAGTTTCGTTTTGCTGAGGATGAGGTGATACCTGAGGAGCAAAGGCACAATCTTGAATTAGCTTCAACGATTAATGATTTTGAAATTGCAAAAGCGGAATTAGCAATGGCAATAGAAGCTGAACCAACAGATTTCGAACATTACTTACGACTACGTGCAACACAAAAACTGTTGACTATTGCTGATAAAAAGCTACGTACATCAATGAATGTCGATGATTTGAGTTCTGATGATTTATTTTTAATTAGAATAGCTTCAGATCTAATCAAGCCTAATCCAGAATTAAATAAAAATGCTGCAGAGCGCTTAGATCGGGTATTAACAAGGCTTCATGGGAAAAAGCTGGCGCCTTTTGTTTTTGAAGAACTCATTGTGTCTTGGGCGAAAAATGCAGATGTACTTGATAAAGAATGGAATATAGCTAACAAAGCGTATGCTAAAGACAAAATGCTATTTCAGCGTTTAACTCTCGCACGTAAAATTCAAGATGAACTTTCTATTGAAGAAGCTAATGAGTTAGCACAACTAGAGATAAGCGTGCCTAAAACTAAGCTATCACTTGATAAGTTAGCCGAAGAACAACTTGATATAGAACGTTATGTCGGCGCTGCAGAGGGGTTTCTGCAATTACTCGAAAAAAGTGAAGAACAGATAGAACAAGAAGATCGTAGTTATTTACTTGAGGATGGTCATAAAATGGGTGTATTGCTGATTGATTGTGCTGAGCATAGTAAGTCATTTAACGAGTTAACGTCAGATGATCAATCACTTTTAAATGACTATGCCAATATATTCAAGCAAGAATCAAAAATGCGCATGGATACGATTCTTGAGGTTGCAGTATGAATTTAGATGCAGTATTAGATTTTTTAATACCGGATATTAGTGACCCATTGCAAGCGGGTTTTTTATCGATCATTCTTTTTATGATGTTATGTACCATTGTTAGCGCCCATCTAATCGCGAAACCTAAATCTTGGGAGAAAAAGTGGCATAGAGGTACACCGGATGATACGACTGATGATTTAGATATTGAACATGGTAGTGTGACAGATCTGTGGCATGCTGTTGCTACAGCGCCTGAAAAACTGGTCGAACTCATGCCTGGCTTGCTATTAATCATTGGTTTACTTGGTACGTTTTTAGGCCTGGGAATCGCACTTAATCATGCTTCTAATATTCTTAGTCAGCCCAATGCGTTAGATGCAAGTAGTGCGACAGATAGTATGCAGCATTTGCTTGGATTACTTAATGGCCTCGGCACTAAATTTAAAACATCAACATGGGGAATAAGTGGTTTTATTCTGCTTAAAATTTGGAGTGAATTTGCCCGTTTTGATGAAAAGCGTCTTGCTTGGGTTATTGATAAAGTTAAAACCAAGATAGAACATCGAAAGCGCATTCAACTTGATCTGGCAGCAAAAAAGCAAGCAGCATTATTTTCTCAAATAAGTAATGTCTCTGACAACGTGGCGAAGACTTTTTCTGTGAAGCTAGATCAGTTGCTTGAGCAAAACGAACAACATAACCTTCAAAAAAGTCAGCGTTTGAATGAAAATTTTGATGCATTAAATCAATGTATTAACCAAGCTCATTTATCGACACAAAACAAAATAGACCACAACAGCGCACAGGTGCAAAACGTACTGAAAAATACCCATGAACAAACGCGTACATGCATAAATACTGGCATTTTAACGTTGGTGCAAAAATCAACTGAGGTTGAGCTGCATACAAACGAAATAATTCAAGTTGGTGTTAACGATATACAAAATAAACTGAGTCAGGTTCATCAACAGACTCAAACATCGATAAACAGTAGTATCGATAGGGTACGACAAACAATTGATTCTGTACGTATTGAAACTCAGGCAACTAAAAAAGCCATGCAAGCTTTTACCGTTGATAGCCAATCAGTAATAGAAAATATGGCTGGAGCCGCTCAGAGGATGGCTCAAGGAGCAGACAAAGTAGGGCTTGCAGCAAGTGATTTGGTGAATGCTGTTGATTCATTTAATAGTCAATTTACTGAAGTGCTCGATAATGTCCGTAGTGATCTGTCTTCTGCTATTAAGGATATGAGTAGTGAAGCGACGTTAACTCTTGAACGTGGTAGTAAACAATTGGGTGAAGCCACACTCGAAATATCAACGGCACTTGGTGTGTTATCAACAGATGTGAAAGAAACAATGGGAGATGTGAAATCATCAATTGATGAAGCACTTCATATCCAGAAAAAAGCTGCTGTTGAATTTACACTATCAAGTGATGCGCTTAATGAAAGTATTACAACGTCGACAGAAATTGTCAGTAAACTTGGTAAGCCTATTGAAGATGGATTAAGAGCTATTTCAACCTCTGGTCAACACATGCGTAGCATAGGGGAGTCACTAAAAAGAAATGAAACGTCTTTAGAGCAGGTCATTGGCAATTTAGCTAACTTACCGGCGGCTTTAGCACCATTGCAGTTAATGAGTCGTCATCAAAATGATTTACTATCTAGTTTAAAACCTTTGGATACTTTATTAGTGCAACAGCATCAATTTCTTAATGAGATTAGATTATTAAGGCAAGGCGCTGCTGAGCATAATGAAAGTATAAAAAACAATCATGCAATGTTAAACCATACACTGGATATTTCTGTTCAACGGGCAGATCAGCTCATTAGTTATGTTGCCGAATTATCATCTTTATTGGAATATTTAAAAGAATATCCAAATTTGCAGCAACAACTTATTTCTATATTCAGTTCAATCGCTGACATACCTAAAAAACAACAGTTATTACTCAATGCCGTAGAAGAGGTTCGGGGTGTACTTATTTCGAATCATTCAACAATTGATTCTGAAGTTGCATAATTTACTTAGGTGATTAACTGATATGAAAGAAAAACCAAGTGAATGGATTGCTATTTCAGATCTTATGGCTGGGGTTATGGCTGTTGTCATGCTTTTACTTGTCGTGGCAGTGTTACAAAAAAGTGTAAGTGATCTCCGTTATCAAGAAGAACTCGCTAAGGCACTTGAACAAAAAGACGATCCAGTGCTTAAGGTTACTAAGCTATTAGGTGAAATGTTGAAAAACTCTGATACTTCTAATTTAATTGCTTTGGACAAATATACCAATAGACTGACACTCCGTGATGGGGTATTTGAAAGAGGGAGTGCATGTTTAAACCCCGAAGCAATAGCGGCAGTAAATGCTATTCAAAGTGAGTTAGTGAGATTCCTAATCGATAATCCTAACGCTATGATATTAGTAGAAGGTTATACGGACAATATTCCAGTTAGTAGCCCTGTGACGGATTATAAAAGGTTCTGTACTGTGTATGATGATAATTTTACGCTATCAGCAGCTAGAGCAAGAGAGGCAAGGCGTGAACTTATTGGAACACTGGATGTTGATACTTCAAAACGAATTGTTGTCGCAGGATACGGTGAATCTAAACCTCTCTCTGGTATTGATCCTTCTGATCCAAGAAACCGTCGAGTAGAAGTGCAACTGCTAATTCAATAAGAGTGATCATTACAACATTTAAAGCTCGTACAATTTATCTAAATAGAGTTCTGAGTTGTTATCGGTACTTATGAATAAACAAGGATGTTTTTATGCCACTAGATCTCTCTAATACATTAGTCGTTGGTATTTCAGCCACGGCCCTATTTGATATGTCGGAATCTAACCAAATTTTCAGGGAAACCTTTAAGTAGCCCTCTGATACAGTAATTGAAAAACATTTAGCTGTTATGTTTGAACATGACGTTGTCGATACACTGGAGTAATAAATATTGGTTATGCCACTTGGAATATGGCTTGCCAGTGTGAAAACATCGGTTCGAAAAAAGAGCAATACTGTCGATCGGATGTTATTCTTGGAGTTCCGCAAGAGTGCCCAAAGTGTAAACATACAACTTTTAAGTTTATAAAAATGTCTAAGTCAGCATCTTTATTTTAGGTGCTAAGAAAGGTCGTTTATAAGAAATAAAATGACATTTTTTGCTTAGAGCAAGTTTATACGGTTCTAATCATTTGTAGTAATTTTATTAATGCAGAGCTTCGGTTTTGCTGAACGTGACAACTGAATTAACTTGATGATTTACGAACTGATTGTTCACAGATTTATCGTTTCATTTTCATACTCAAACACAATTATTGGCATGATTACTCAAACAATTAATCTTTTTTGGATAAACATATTCTTAGACGATAGTGGTCACACTTTTGAGGTTCAAAAATCACTTGCGCCAACATGTTTGGCACGAAATGGGCACAAAACGTCATTTTGGTGTTTTTTGCCTATTGTTGTGAGTTTTATTTATTTTATAGTCTGATTTTAACAAGAATGAAATTGTATTACTTATAGATTCGAAAAATGACTGGTTGGCACGAGATTAATACGATTTGGCACAGATATATTTTTACTGTAGAGAATTTGGTAATAAAAAAAGGTTTTTAAAACGAGGAGTTACAGCAAGAAATGGTACAACCGAGTGGATTCGAACCACCGACCCCTACCATGTCAAGGTAGTGCTCTAACCAACTGAGCTACGGTTGTATTGTTTACTTTTATTACAATTCCAATGTTTAGACTCTTTGAAAAGAGTGGTACACCCGAGTGGACTCGAACCACCGACCCCTACCATGTCAAGGTAGTGCTCTAACCAGCTGAGCTACGGGTGTATTATTTACATTTATTACAATTTCAATTATTAGACTCTTTGAGAAGAGTGGTAAACCCGAGTGGACTTCTATTATTTAAACAGAATACCGACACCTGCCATTTGCATTTGTGAAGAGTGTAGTGCGACTCTTTCTAACAGCTGAGCTACGGGTGTATTGTTTAACGTTTGCTTTAAATACTTTTGCTTCAAAGCGGACGCTATCTTAGGGGGATAGGCTATTGCATGCAAGCAAAAAAAACATTTTTATGACTAAACGGTGATTTGCTGTGCAACTTGATTCAAGCTTAAGCAATGTGAGTCGCTTAAGCTTGTAAAAAATCAATTAGATTAGCCAATCTGTTGAAACTCAAATCCTTTCTTTTGAATGTATTTCAATCTAATAGCAAACAAAATTGCTGCAGAGGTTAAACCTGCAATTAAGCCAATCCAAAAACCGTGTGCGCCCATAGGTTCAACAATTAAATTCGTATACCCTAAAATATAACCTGTTGTCATGCCGATCACCCAATACGAGAACAAGGTAATGTAAAATGCACTACGAGTATCTTTATAGCCGCGTAATGCGCCAGCTGCGACAACTTGGATAGAATCTGATATCTGATAAAACGCAGCTAGCATCATTAGGCTGCCAGCTAATGCAACCACTTCAGGGGTGTCATTATATAGCAGTGCGATTTGGTGCTTAAAGGTGACGGTTAGTATCGCGGTAAAAATAGCTAGCGTTAATGATAACCCTAAACCTACTTTTGCAACTAAGGCCGATATTTCTGGTTGCCCACGGCCAAGGTAATAGCCAATTCGAATAGATACTGCAATACCAATTGATAGGGGCAGCATAAATATAATTGACGAGAAGTTGAGGGCGATTTGATGGCTTGCAACGACGTTAGCACCTAATGGCGCTAAAAATAATGCGATGACAGCAAACAGGCTTACCTCAAAAAATAATGCCATCGCAATCGGCATACCCAATTTGGTCATAGACCACATACTGGCTAAATGAGGACGAAAAAACTGTTTGAATGGCGCGAGCTCTTTAAATGTTTTATCCACTAACATGTAAATAATCATGGCGGCTAACATAGCCCAAAACACTAATGCAGTTGCAACACCACAACCAGCACCGCCCATAGCGGGAATACCAAAACCACCATAAATAAACACGTAATTGGCGGGTATATTGACGGCTAATCCGATAAATCCAATGACCATTGTCGGCATGGTATAAGAAATCCCTTCACTGCAACCGCGTAATACCTGATACAAAACGAAAGCAGGTGCTCCCCACAAGATAGCATCTATATAACCCACGGTTAATGCATGCAGTTTTGGTTCTAAATGCATAAAATCGAGTAAATATGTTGAAGATGAGAGAAACAACATCACCCCAATACCGCCAATTATGGCAATATAACCCGCCTGAAAAATGAGTGATGGAATGATTTGTTGATTATTCGCCCCGTGATGTTGCGAAAATACCGGGGTAAAGGACATTAATAAGCCTTGAACGAATAATATAGCAGGTAGCCACAAACTGGTCCCAACGGCGACGGCTGCCATATCCACTGCACTCACACGGCCAGCCATAACAGTATCAATAAAACCCATCATGGTTTGTGTCACTTGAGCTATCAGCACAGGAAGCGCTAATTTTATCAAGCGTGAAATTTGAAAACCTGTATTATTCATTAAAAAACCTATAGTGGATCGAGAGAAATATGTTTACTGGTATAGTCCAAGCCACATGTGAAGTGGTATCGATTAACAATGCAGCAGGTCTTAAAACCTTTGAAGTCGCAATGACGCCAGAGTTAACACAAGGATTAGTGACTGGTGCTAGCGTAGCCAATAATGGCGTTTGTCTTACCGTAACCAAGATACTAAATGATAAGGTTTTTTTTGATGTAATGGAAGAAACATTAGCCGTAACTAACCTAGGTAATACCAGTGTCGGCGACAAGGTCAATATTGAGCGTTCATTAACGTTTGGGACTGAGATTGGTGGGCATATATTATCTGGTCATGTACACACTCTGGCAACTGTTAAGGCCGTCAGTGACACCAACGAACATTACAATATAGAACTACAAGTTGAGCCACAGTGGATGAACTACATCTTTTATAAAGGATTTGTGGGAATAAACGGTTGCAGCTTAACAGTAGGAAAAGTCAGTGACAGTGGTTTTTTGCTGCATTTAATACCTGAAACCTTGAAGTTGACCAATTTGAATCATTACAGTGTTGGTGACAAAATTAATATCGAAATAGACAGTCAAACACAGGTGATTGTTGATACTGTTGAGCGAATTTTAGCTAAAAAGCAGCTCGCCTAATCACCCAACTGAATATTGAACATTAACTTGCCTGCTTTGAATTTTAAGCAGGCGAGCTAGAAATTAATAAATTTGTTCGTCCTCAGAACCGATATGAAGTTCAATTGTACGACGGTTATCATCTAGGTGCATTCTAATGTGTATCGGATTGCAACAAATACGACAGTCGTCGTAATACTCTTGATCTCCAGAACTTGCATCTAAAGTGACGTATTGATGATGTCCGCAATGTGGGCAACAAATGGCACGCGATAGTAATCTCATAGCTAATACTCCTCACTGACTCCTTTTAAATAAGTATAGTGAGCATTTCATATTTTGGATCATCCCTAAGAATGATTCTATTTGTGGCAAATATAATTCACTCAAAAAAATTAATGTGTAACGATTTATAATTTTATTAATATTAATCACCGCATTAACTTGATAGTTTAATTCATTCAATGAAATTGGTATCGTTAAATCAAAATCGTTAGAACCTACATAGCATTGTCAATACAGTCTCCGCCTAAAATTATCATTCGCTAATACAGTCAACTCACGTGATTAATTTGACTTAAACATGCTATTTCTGGCAGTTATTGACCGCATGATGGTTGCGCAATAATCCGCTTATCACATAGAATAGAGACTTACGTTTTTGGGTAACTAAGACTCCTGTACTGTCTTGATTTCATTAACGTGCTCTCGTTCAAAAAGAACATACTTAATTACCATGTGGCCCTACGTGTGGGTCACCACTGGAAAAGGAAATTTCATGCCTATTATTACATTGCCTGATGGCAGCAAACGTGAGTTTGCCAATCCTGTATCGACTCTTGATGTTGCATTAGACATCGGCCCTGGTTTAGCAAAAGCGTGTATTGCTGGCCGGGTAAACGGTGAATTAAAAGATGCAACTGACTTAATCACTGCAGACTCAGAATTAGCTATCATCACGGCCAAAGACGAAGAGGGTGTTGAAATCCTTCGCCATTCCTGTGCGCATTTATTAGGTCACGCGATCAAGCAAATGTGGCCAGAAACCAAAATGGCAATCGGCCCGGTTATCGACAACGGTTTTTATTACGACATCGACTTAGACCATAAGCTGACGCATGAAGACATCGAAGCCCTAGAAAAGCGTATGCTTGCATTAGCCAAAACTAACTACGATGTGGTTAAAAAGGTTGTATCTTGGCAAGAGGCCCGCGATGCATTTGATGGTCGTGGTGAAGAATACAAAATTGCTATTTTAGATGAAAACATCAGTAAAGACGCAACACCAGCGCTTTATCACCACGAAGAATACATCGATATGTGTCGTGGTCCTCATGTGCCAAACATGCGTTTTTGTCAGAACTTTAAGTTAATGAGCGTTGCTGGTGCATATTGGCGCGGTAACTCTGATAACAAAATGCTGCAACGTGTATACGGAACAGCATGGGCCGATAAAAAAGCCCTGAAAACTCATTTAGTGCGTTTAGAAGAAGCGGCTAAGCGTGATCACCGTAAAATTGGTAAACAATTAGATTTGTACCATATGCAAGAAGAAGCACCAGGAATGGTGTTTTGGCATAACGATGGTTGGAGCATATTTTTAGAACTTGAGAAATTCATTCGTCAAAAACTAGGTCAATACACTTATCAAGAAGTGAAAGGCCCACTAATGATGGATCGCGTGTTATGGGAACGTTCTGGTCACTGGGATAAATACGCAGAAGCCATGTTCACTACTAATAGCGAAAACCGTGAATACGCGATCAAGCCAATGAACTGTCCTGGTCATGTACAGATTTTCAACCAAGGGTTAAAATCTTATCGTGACTTACCATTACGTATGGCAGAGTTTGGTTGTTGTCATCGTAACGAACCATCTGGTTCACTTCACGGTTTAATGCGCGTACGTGGTTTTACTCAAGACGACGCTCATGTTTTCTGTACTGATGATCAAGTACAAGAAGAAGTCAGTGCATGTATCCAAATGGTATATGACACATACGCTACATTTGGTTTCGATAATATCGTGGTTAAACTGTCAACTCGCCCTGAAAAGCGTATTGGCGACGACGATATGTGGGACCGAGCTGAAGACGCTTTAAAGCAAGCTCTTGCCAATAATAATATTAAATATGAAATATTACCGGGTGAAGGCGCGTTTTATGGTCCAAAAATCGAATTTACTTTGCATGACTGTTTAGATCGTGCATGGCAATGTGGTACAGTACAACTCGATTATGCATTACCGACTCGTTTGGGTGCCACTTATGTCGCAGAAGACAACAGTCGCCAGACGCCAGTAATGATCCATCGTGCTATTTTAGGTTCTTTAGAACGTTTCATAGGTATATTGATAGAAGAATACGCCGGTAAATTCCCAACTTGGCTTGCTCCAATGCAAGTAGTTGTAATGAACATTACCGACAAACAAGCTGATTATGTTGAAGAAATCGTTAAATTCTTCAAAGAACAGGGTATTCGAGCATCTTTTGACTTGAGGAATGAGAAAATAGGCTTTAAAATACGCGAACACACCCTAAGACGTGTGCCTTATTTATTGGTCGTTGGTGATCAAGAAATGGAAAATAAGGAAGTAGCGGTGCGTACACGTGACGGTATCGATTTAGGCAAGTTAAAACTAGAAGATTTCGCCGCGATGATACGTCAACAGATTTCGCTCCGTAGTCTCAAATTGTTGGAGGAATAGGTCATAAAGATCAAAAGAACAGCAGGGCGACAGCCAGCCCCTAATAGAATCAATGATGAAATCACTGGTGTACCTGAAGTCCGTTTATCAGGTTTAGATGGTGAGCCAATTGGTATATTAAGTATAAAAGAAGCTCAGAACGTTGCAGATGAAGCCGGAGTTGATCTTGTAGAGATCAGTCCCAATGCTGAGCCTCCTGTCTGTCGCATAATGGACTACGGTAAGTTCCTTTTTGATAAAGCGAAAGCTCAAAAAGAACAAAAGAAGAAGCAGAAACAGGTCCAGGTTAAGGAAATTAAATTCCGTCCTGGCACTGATGAAAACGACTATCAGGTAAAACTACGCAACCTGATTCGTTTTCTAGAAGATGGGGACAAAGCGAAAATTACGCTGCGTTTCCGTGGTCGCGAAATGGCACACCAAAACCTAGGTATGGATCTTTTGAACCGTATCAAGGCTGATTTGGAAGAGTATGCGGTTGTTGAATCTTTCCCGAAAATGGAAGGTCGACAAGCAATTATGGTGCTAGCACCTAAAAAGAAATAGTAGGGCAACCCTAAAGTAGCAAAAGTCTCTTGAGGCTTTTGCTCGCCTTACGTTTATTAACGTCCCAATGCGGAGTTTTAGAAATGCCTAAAATGAAAACAGACAAGGGTGTAGCGAAGCGTTTTAAGAAAACCGCTAATGGTTTCAAGCGCAAGCAAGCACACTTACGTCACATTTTGACCAAGAAAAGCACTAAGCGTAAGCGTCACTTACGTGCTAAATGTTTAGTTGCTAAATCTGACGTTCCAGCAATCGCGCGTCAACTACCATACGCTTAATTTAGGAGTTTAGAAAATGCCAAGAGTTAAGCGTGGTGTAACCGCACGTGCTCGTCACAAGAAAGTTTTAAAATTAGCTAAAGGTTATTATGGCGCTCGTAGCCGTACTTACCGTGTTGCTGTTCAGGCAGTAACTAAAGCTGGTCAATATGCTTACCGTGACCGTCGTCAGAAAAAACGTCAATTCCGTCAGTTATGGATTGCACGTATTAATGCAGCGTCTCGTCAAAATGGTCTGTCTTACAGCCGTTTCATTAACGGCTTGAAAAAGGCGTCTATTGAAATCGATCGTAAGATTTTGGCTGACATCGCTGTTTTCGACAAAGTTGTTTTTGCAACTTTAGTTGAGAAAGCAAAAGAAGCGTTAACTAAGTAATTAGTTTGTCGCTTTAAAAAGAGGAACCTTCGGGTTCCTTTTTTTATACTTATTTTTTATACCACCTGTATTATTAATAAATTGAGTTATCCTGTTTACTCCCAAAAAACTGTCTTAATTTGAGCACTTTCTCTGTGTTCATAAAATTGATGATGATTAGGGCCTGTTTATCTTTAAAGATAAACGTTGCTGTGGTTGCCAATGTTATACAAGACTTAGTTTATGATATAAACATTCAATACGAGTCAGCGGCAATGCAGTTGAATAAAGCTATGAACGTAGCACTGAATAGTGCAACTAAACGACAAATCATTTTTTGAAAGATTATTAATGATTAGGTGTTACTCAATTCGGCACACTTAGTACAAATAATCTGTTTATCCAAATGTATTTTGACCATGAGAATGCCCAGAGCATTAAAATATTTTGCGCTGTTTTTATCAATTTTGTATTTTTATCTCAACAATCAAAAAACTCACTACTCACAAGGGACATAGAGTGGTATAACTAAGCAAAATTTGTCTATTCACCTCACTTAGGATAGTTGTAATGATCTTTTCTCAAGTAACACTTGCTCCAGCAGATCCCATCTTAGGCTTAACAGATGCTTTCAAAGCAGATACTCGCTCTCACAAAGTCAACTTAGGTGTTGGCATTTATAAAGATGAAGCTGGGCAAACGCCGGTATTATCTTCAGTAAAAAAAGCTGAAGCTATTTTACTTGAAACCGAAAAGACCAAAAATTATCTCGGTATTGAAGGTGTACAAGCTTACAACCAAGTGGTTCAAGAATTACTCTTTGGAGCTGATAGCCAAATTATATCGGATAAACGAGCGGTAACAGCGCAAGCACCCGGTGGAACGGGTGCATTACGGGTAGCGTCAGAGTTTCTCGTCCGAAATACTAAATCAACAACTATTTGGGTTAGTAATCCTACTTGGGCCAATCACCAGAATATTTTTGAAACAGCAGGATTAACCGTTAAAGAATACCGCTACTACAAAGCTGAAACACATGACATGGATTTCGATTCAATGTTGGTTGATTTAGCCAATGCGAATGCCGGTGATGTTGTTTTACTTCATGGCTGCTGTCATAACCCAACGGGTATTGATTTATCGATTGAACAATGGAAATTAGTTGCCAAGGTTTGTTTGGAAAAATCATTGTTGCCATTATTTGATTTTGCTTACCAAGGTTTTGGTGCCGGCATTGATGAAGATGCGCAAGGTTTACGAGCGGTTGCAGCCGTGGTACCAGAGTTATTGATTGCAAATTCATTTTCTAAAAACTTTGGTTTATACAACGAACGTATTGGTGCGGTAACCATCGTCGCTGAAAATCAAGATGATGCAGTAAAAAGCTTTAGCCAAATTAAAAAAACTATTCGCGCAAACTATTCCAATCCTCCGGCACATGGTGGATTAATTGTTAGTACCATTTTAGCTGATGCTACACTGCGTCAAGAATGGGAAACAGAATTAACACTAATGCGAGAACGTATTGCTGAGATGCGCAGTTTATTTGTGCAAAGCCTAAAAGCTGAAGGTGTTGAACAAGATTTCAGTTTTATCTCTCGTCAAAATGGTATGTTCAGCTTTTCTGGTTTGAACAAAAGCCAAGTTGCACGTTTAAAAGATGAGTTCGCAATTTATATTGTCGGCTCGGGTCGTATTAGCGTTGCAGGCTTAACGAAAAATAATATTCCAGCGGTTTGTAAAGCTATAGCTCAAGTGATTTAGTTTTACTATTGTGATACAAAAATGGCTGCAATATGTAGCCATTTTTGTTTGCCATTTCAATATTCATACCTAAAAAATCACAACGATAGCCAAGTGTTCATCAAATCAAAAATCACTTCAGTGAGCAGTCTGTCTATAAAGCAAATCAATAACGAATGTTAAACGTTTTGAGCGTCGATATAACCCAACATCGATAAGCTTATTTCATATTGCAATGACGGTATTGTGCCATATCAATTGGCGTGTGGTATAAGTCACAAACTTGGCTAATCGCTTCAGCTAATGCGGTTTTATCATGTAATCCCGGATGGTGTTGACTGACTAAAGGAAAGTGATTAAAACGAACACCATTAATGTTGGAGTAAGACAGCTTAATTTCATCTGCATGCTGAATAACATCAGCAATCACTTCTTTGCCTATTACCTGGTTAAACCAAGCAATTTTATCTTCAATACTAAAAGTGCTTGCAGGGGAGTACTCAGCCGTTAAGTTATCAATTAACATGACATGTGCGTTTGAGTCACGAATGCTCTTGGCAATTTGTGGCAGCAATAAAGGTGGCAGTATGCTGGTTAAAAAACTGCCCGGACCGATAATAATCAAATCAGCTTTTACTAATGCATCGCATGCCTCTGATGTCGCCTCAACTTCAGGTTCCAAAGATAACGCAATCGGTGCTTCCTTCATGCCATCAACATTGAGTTCACCAAACACTTTATTACCACAGTGGGTAAGTGCTACAAGATGAGTCGAAGCCTCTGACATCGGAATAATTTGTGTTTCAATTTTAAGTAAGCCACGAATTAGATTAACCGCTTCAAGTGGTCTTACACAAAGTTGATCAAGTGCGTGTAATACGACATTACCTAAATTATGCCCAGAAAGTTCATTATCACCGGTAAAACGATGATCAAATAACATTGAACCTAACGATGGACGATGTGCAAGATGAGAAAGACAATTACGTAAATCCCCCCATGCAATAGTTTGCTGATCTTGCCTAAGTCGACCGGTAGAACCGCCATTATCCGTAGTTGCAACAATGCCCGTTAATCTTGGGCCTAAAAAAGATAATGAAGCAAGAATTCTGCCTAACCCATGTCCGCCACCGATGGCTACCACATGGTGATAATTATTGAGTTTATGATTCAACATAATCTGTGCTCAAGTCCTTGAGTTGTTGAATAAGACGATAAGCAGCCAATACAAGACCGCACCGTAATTACATATAATCAATTTTAACTGGATATAGTCTTTAAAGTGTAATTAATTTTTGTTTTTGTGGATGATGACTTAACATACCGTGATCCATTACGGGTAAGTACGCAATCTACAAAAGGGGTTTACTGTATCCCATCGTTTTTTAAGGTTATAATTAGTAAGATTAATAAGTTGAAAATCAATTTTTGATAAGGCAGGTAATATTGAAGATAGGCAATGTAGGTCAGGTGACATTTGCATTAGGTTTAGCCGTTGTTGCTTTGTTAGCGATGCGACTGTTCATTTTTCCTAATACTAGTCAAGTATCAGTATCATCTGGTGCGCGTCAGCTGAATAATATTGACCTAGGTAAAGTGCCAATGTTTGCTGAAATAGAAGATGTTGCCACTAAAAAACAAACATTTTTTGATTTTTTACGTCCTGCCATTGAATCACAAAATCAGATAATTATTCACGATCGTCAATTTTTACTGGCCGTTATTGAACAAATTGATAATGGTTTAGGGTTAAGTGAACATGATAATGATAGATTGACATCTATTATTGCTAAATATCAATATGATGTTCAAGCATTTACTCGCATAACGTTAACGCCATTATTAAAGCGTATCGATATTATTCCAGTCGATATGGTATTAGTACAAGCGGCCAATGAAAGCGGTTGGGGCAGTTCACGTTTTGCTGTCGACGGGTTTAACTTTTTTGGCCAGTGGTGTTTTATTGAGGGCTGTGGTTTAGTGCCATTAGCAAGAGCTGATGGCAAAATCCATGAAGTTGCAGTATTCGATTCACCCAAAGATTCCATTATTGCTTACATGATCAATTTAAACACCAATTCCGCGTATCGTTTATTTCGTTCTATTCGTGCCGATTTACGGGCTCAAAAAGTTAAACCAACAGCCGAGAAATTGGTTTATGGGTTAATGAATTATTCAGAACGAAAAGATGAGTACATTGATGAACTCCTCGAAATGCTTAAACACAATAAGCCTTATTTACAAGGGAACAAAGCTAATGCGTAATCGTACGCTACTTAACGGATTTATTTTTATATCGACTATTTTTATAGTGAATAGCAGTTTTGCTGAAACTGTTTCTTTAGAGTACAACGGCTTTTATGATCGATTAAAGCAAGTCAACAAGCAAAACTATCCACTAGTTGAGCTAGCTTTTAGTGTTCCTATAACACCTGATTGCACCATAGTATCAGGCAGTATTACCACCGAAAAAGAACAGTTTCCGTTAACATATACCAAGCAACAACGTTTATTTATTCCTTACGATCCACAGCTTAAATCTGACCGCGGCTTGGTGAATATTAATGTGGTGGGTGATGCTGCTCAATGTGGAATTGCCATGCAAGTTCGCGCTAAAGAAACTAAACAAAGTTTCACTCAAACAGAACTATTAGCATTAACTAACGATATGAATAAACTGCTTGATGGCTTACAGGGTTTTCCAATGAAGTATTTTAGAAAACCGATTAATGGACTCACGTTTGAGTTTGCTGAAATACAAGCTGATGACAAAACAATTAAAGTTGTTATAGATGATGTTGAATCAATGGCTAACGAGAAATTCACTTTAACACTCGAACAAATCACTCAGCTGAAAAACATTTCATTTACTCACAAACCCAGTGTTGTCAGTCCTTTCGTTTCTCAGTAACCTAAACTCGGGATAAATAATAGTAAAAAGGCGTTGATATCAACGCCTTTTGTTTATCTATTAACATCTAATATATTGATTATGGCTTAAACGTTGCTACCACATCGATTCTATTAATAATGTCTAAATTGATATGACCATTATTACTGATATCAACAAAATCAAAAGCAGGTAAGTCAGCGTCGGCTACATCACCGGTGTTAACAGCATCGGGATTACGCTTTAATGATATAAAATCAAAATTATCGCGATCAACACCTTGTGAAGGTGAGGTGTTCTGCATTGCAGTAAAAATAGTTTCAATACGACCAGGGTGTTGCTTATCCCACATTTGTAACATGTCTTTAACTGCGCCACGTTTTAAGTTTTCTTGTGAGCCGCATAAGTTGCAAGGAATAATAGGAAATGATTTTAGAGTTGAATATTCTTCAATATCTTTTTCACGGCAATAGGCCAATGGACGAATGACCATATTAGCGCCGTCATCAGACAATAGTTTAGGCGGCATTGCTTTTTGTTTGCCAGCGTAGAACATATTCAAAAACATGGTTTCAATAATATCGTCACGATGATGACCTAAAGCAATTTTTGTTGCGCCAATATGTTGGGCAAATCCATAAAGAGTGCCGCGACGTAATCGAGAGCAAAGTGAACATGTCGTTTTGCCTTCAGGGATCTTTTCTTTAACGATAGAATACGTATCTTTTTCGAGAATATGATAAGCCACGCCTAACTTATCTAAATAAGCAGGTAACACGTGCTCAGGAAAACCTGGTTGCTTTTGGTCTAGGTTAACAGCCACAATTTCAAATTTGATTGGGGCACGTTGTTGAAGGGTTAATAAAATATCCAGCATGGTGTAGCTGTCTTTGCCGCCGGAAAGGCAGCACATAACACGATCACCGTCTTCGATCATATTGTAGTCTGCAATGGCTGAACCGACTTCATGTCGTAGACGCTTTTGCAGTTTATTCATACGAGTAATATTTTGTTTAGCGATTGTATCAACTTCAGACATAAAAATGCGCCCAGTAACCAAGTGTTTCAGGGCGCGTATTATTCCAGTATTCGAGGTCAGGGTAAAGTAGTTAACCTATTCTATTGGAGACTAATCTTCTAAAGGTGATTTATAGCCATCAGGTTTAATCGCTAACAAATCACAATTAATGCTGTCGATGACATGTTCAGCAGTATTACCAATTAATGCAGCTGAAAAACCAGTGCGACCAACTGTACCCAGTACCACTAGTTCGGCATCTAATTTCGCCGCCATTTCTGGAATCACATCTTCAGGCAAACCTTCTTCAACATGACAATTTTCAAGTGGAATATTATATGCTTGCGCTAAATATTGTACTCGTTGTTCATGTTGCATCCGCACTGTGTTGTTATACACATTGGCATCAAAGTCGGGCAGTTCAATAGCCAAATTGACTGGCGTACCAGGGTATCCATTAACTAAGTGAACACTGGCAGAGAATTTTTTGGCCAAATCGAGAGCGTGATTAATAATTTTGCCATTAAGAGTTTGATGATCTTCATCTTCAGTCACTACATTAACCGCACAAATAATTTTTCCAGCCACTGGCCAATCGTGTTCTTTGACTAATAAAACAGGAACAGGAGATTTACGCATTAAATGCCAATCAGTAGGTGTAAAAATAACGGCTTTTAATTTGTCATGTACGTGGGTGCTTTTAACAATTAAATCATAATTGCCTTTCATCGCATGGTTAATCACACTTTCGAAAGGGCGGTTATGCCAAACTACTTCGGTATTAATTTTTATATTGAGTTTACTGAAACCATCAATGGCATTTTCTAACCAAGCGACTCGTTGATCAATAACACCTTGGCGCATTGCTTCACGTTCTTGACTAGACAAAATTGAGGTCATTTCATAAGAGAAGTCAAAAATAGATAAAAATGCAGTTATCTCTGCCTGACTTTTTGACGCTAATTCAACAGCACGTGCCAATGCGGGTTGATGATCCGTTGTAGGATTAATCACCACTAATATCTTTTTATAATCCTTCATATAACCTCCAAAGCTGTTGAGTTTTTATTTACATTACCTGTTGATAGTATTACCGTTTGCTAATAAATAAACTTTGAGATAGATCATATATATCAAATTTAAGTGGCGATGCGAGCATTTCCTGCAAGGGTACTTAATGCCGAGTGATCGATAATAGAAATATACTTACCTTTGACCTCAATTAAACCTGATTTTTGAAACCGCCCTAATAAGCGGCTAATCGTCTCAACTGTTAGGCCTAAATAGTTGCCGATATCACCACGAGTCATTGTCAGACGGAATTCATGAGGCGAGAAACCTCTATTACCAAAGCGATTAGCCAGGTTATTGATAAATGCAGCTAAACGTTCTTCGGCATTTTTCTTTGAAAGCAGGAGGATCATCTCTTGATCACTCATAATTTCATTACTCATTAAACGCATAATTTGCTGGCGCAGCTTAGGCATCGATCCAGATAAATCATCTAATGTGTCATAGGGGATTTCACAGACCATTGAGGTTTCTAGCGCTTGGGCAAAGCTTTGATGGCGTTGTGCATGAATACCATCAAAACCAATGACGTCACCGGCCAAATGGAATCCAGTAATTTGCTCATCACCTTGCTCAGTGATGGTATAGCTTTTGATTGTACCGGAGCGAATTGCATAGAGGGACTTAAGCACGTCACCAGACTTAAAGATAAGGTCACCTTTTTGAATGGGTTTTTTACGTTCAATAATGCTGTCGAGTTTATCAAGCTCATCATTGTTTAACGTGAAAGGGATACACAGGGCTTCCATACTGCAGTCGTGACAATGAATGGCGCAACCGCTAGTTGATGGACGACGAGGTTTAATCAAATCTGAAGACATACCCATTCTCAATTTATGAAGACGTTATCATGTTATACCATTTTGCCTTAATAAGGTACTCTTCGACACCAGAGTCTTACCTACTAAATAAAGAGAACAGACACTGTAATAATGACATTTTAAAGCGCAATTGTAACTCGCTTCGCTTCGACGCATTGCAGATATAATCGCTTATAACTAATACCTATCTAAAAAACATTCTACATACTTAACGGCTTAACTCATAAGCATTGATTTTAATGATAAAATTCATTAATAAAAACCTGTGTAAGGTAGTTTTAAATCTGCTCTAGCTTAAAATTAATATAGGCATATTTAAAAGTAATTGACTAGGTGAGTTGATTAAAAGCAATGTAAAGCGTTTGCAATCCAAACAACACCAAAAGTCCGCCACTGAATAATCTCACTGCTCGCTTTTGTACCCATTGGGCCAAGGTTTTAGCTGCTAATCCCGCCGCAAATAAAGCGGGTAAAGTACCTAAACCAAAAGCGAACATAATCAAGCCACCTTGTAATGCACTACCAGATGCAACAGACCAAGTTAATGTACTGTACACCAGGCCGCAGGGGAGCCAGCCCCATACCATACCCGCCATAACGGCTTGGAATGGATGAGTAATGGGGATAAATTTACGCGTTAAAGGTTGTAAGTATCGCCACAACACTTTGCCAACTTTTTCAATATGAACGATTCCAAACCATATCTGAGCAATATAAAGGCCGGTAAGAATCATCATGGAGCCCGCAAAAATGCGAAGAAAAATTAAATAACCATCAACATCAAATAAATGACCAAGAGCGGAGACACTACCACCGACAATGGCCCCAGCCACCGTGTAACTAAAGATACGTCCAAAATTGTAGCCACACAGAAATGTCAGTTGCGTGCCTAAACGTGTCTGTCCATTGGTGGGTATGTTTGCCGAAAAAGCCCCAATTAATCCGCCACACATGCCAAAACAATGTGCAGCGCCCATTAAACCAACAATAAATGCACCACCAACATTATATTCAATCACTGGGTTTACTCTGGTTTAGTGTGAGTAGTAGATGAAGCAGCAGAACCAACTGTATTTTGTTGGGCAACATCGGTACTAGCAGAACGGTTAATTGGAGAGCTGTTAGTTGGAAAATCATTAGTTGCAGAGCTGTCGTTGGAAGAGTCGGCATTAGCACTGCTGTTTTTGTTCATGCTGTTTTCGTCTTCATCGAATAAAATAGACACGCTTTGTCTATCTAAATCATCAAATTGCTCAGACTTTACTGCCCAAAAGAAAATAGAGACTGCTATCAATACAAACAACATCGCAATAGGTATTAATACGTAAATGATACTCATAATTTTATCCTAAGAAGGCGTAAACTATTGCTCACCACAATCAGTGAACTAACCGACATGCCAATCGCGGCAATATACGGGGCTACATGTCCGGTAACTGCTAATGGCAAAATAACCATGTTATAAGCAAAAGCCCATAACAAATTTTGATGAATAATGCGCTGTGTTTGCTTAGCGACATCAATAGCATCATTAAAACGTGACAAGTGATCGCCTAGTAAAATTAAGTCAGCACTATTTTTTGCAATAGCACTGCCGCTTCCCATTGCAACAGACAAGTTTGCTCCAGCAAGTACTGGCGCATCATTAATGCCATCTCCAAACATAGCCACATTGGCTTGTTGTTGTAATTGGTTCACTAACGCTAACTTATCTTGCGGCGATAAACCTGAATGTACATCTGAAATACCGAGTTTACTAGCCAAAAACTCAACATGTCCCGAATTATCACCACTGGCAATACTGATTTTTATATTGGCCGCTTTTAACGCATTCACGGTGGCTAAACTGTCGACTCTTAACTCATCAAGCATTTCAATTTTAGCGATCAATTTGTTATCGACAGACAGATATATCCACTGGGTTTCAATTGCCTGTGAAGCCGCTACATTTGTGTCTGGGGTAACAAATTGAGCCGTACCAATACAAACTTGCCGTTGACCGATACTCGCGCGAATACCTAAACCTATATGATGATCAACATTTTCGACAAGGTGTTTATTATCATAAAAAGGTTTAAATGCTAGTGCGATGGGATGTAAAGAGCCTTGCTCAATTGCTGCAGCCAACGATAACACTTGCTCTGATGAGTATTCGCCAAAGGTTTGCACTTCACCAATCGATAATTGACCGCAGGTTAAGGTTCCTGTTTTATCAAACACCACATGATCAATTTTAGTCAGTTTTTCAAAAATGCCGGCCTTGCGCGGAATCACACCTAACTTGGTAAAAATAGCCGTCGCACATGTCACTGCTGTCGGCGTTGCAAGGGCGAGGGCACATGGACAAGTGGCAACTAATACCGACAAGGTGATCCAAAAGGCATCATCAGGAGAAATAAATAACCAAACACAATAAGTTATTGCTGCTATCGATAATATGGTCGCGGAAAAGTATCGAGCTAAACGGTCGGCCACCAAAGCAATAGCCGGTTTGTTGTTTGATGCAAGTTCTTGTAAGCGAATAATTTCAGCCACGAGTTGATCTTGGCCTAACGCAGTGACTTTAACTTGCAGAGGTTGTTCGACATTAATGGTTCCGGCATAAACGGTATCATTAATTTGTTTACCTATTGGCATTTGTTCGCCGGTTAGCATGGCTTCATTGACGCTTGATAGGCCATTAACCACCTCAGCATCTGCTGCAATGACTTCACCTGGTTTGACCAAAATAATATCGCCAATGACGAGTTGTTTAGCAGCAATCTCAGTAATCTCGCCATCACGGTATAAATGTGCGGTTAAAGGAACCAGTTTATGTAAATTACTCGAACTAACAGAGGCTTTTTGTCTTGCTGTTTGTTCAAAATAGCGGCCGAGTAATAAGAAGAAGGTAAACATGGAAACAGATTCAAAATACACTTCACCATTGGCTTGAATCGTCGCGACACAACTGGCGATATAAGCACCTAAAATAGCAATGGAGACAGAGACATCCATATTAAGCTTGCCACTTAATAAACTCCGAAGCGCACTGAAATAAAAGGGTTGAGCTGAATACAACACCACTGGAGCAGCAAAAATTAAACTCACCCAGCGGAAGTAATCGCGAAACTCGACATCTAGGTCGGTAAAGTATCCAGTATATAAGGCAAGGGCAAACATCATCACCTGCATGGTGGCAAAGCCTGCAAGTCCTAAACGAAGTAAAAATTTACGACTGTCTGCTTTTGATTGTTTTTCTTGTTCATCAACTTGGTAGGGCGCGGCTTGATAGCCAATTTTACTGATAATCTGCAAAATTTCACTGAGCTGAATAATTTGACTATCCCAACTTACCAATGCGCGTTGTGTAGTTGAGTTAACCAATACATTGGTGACACCAGCAATGGGTTTTAGTTTATGCTCAATTAACCATGCACAAGCGGCGCAGGTAATGCCGTCGATAGACAAAGAGGTCGAATCAATAGCCCCTTGTTTATGGACAAAGTCTTGCTGTACTTCAGGTAGATCATAAGCACTGTATTGCGACAATTGCTCAGGTATCAAAGCAGTTTGACGATTGCCCGGCTCACTACGAAATTGATAATAGCTGCTTAAGCCAGCATCCATAATCGCTTGCGAAACCGCCTGGCAACCTGGGCAGCACATAGGTTGTGGTTGCCCATTAATCACGGTTGTAAACTGTTCACCCGTTAGCACCGGCTCATTGCAATGAAAGCAAGATGTCATCTATTTATACCAGCTTAATTACATATGTCATCATTCAAAAACTTAATCGATTTACTATTAATTTAGCCAATATTCAACGTCATCTTTAATATCAATACGTTGTTGTATACGCCACTTAGCATCAAATCCTTCTATGCGCACTTCCCAAGGGCCGGTAATCGCAGCATCTAATGGGATGTGATAAACATAATTAGCATCGGCCGTTGCATTGAGGCTGAAATCTTTAGCTTCAATAGTCGGATGATAAAAACGTACATTCAGCGCAGCGCGATATTCAGGGCCACCGTGTTGAGTGATAGTTAACTCTTGATCATCGACAGTCACTAAAAATTTCATTCCAATCTGCTGAGCATACTTAATTTTGCGCAAATCCATGTTAATCGCTTTGCCTTGCTTATAATAATCTTCGGCAACTAATGAATCAGAATTATCTAGAGCAATTTTTAGTGTGGTTAAACTGGCAATAACGGCACACATTGGCAAGATGATTAAAAACCAAGGCCAAAACTGCTTATACCAAGGGAGTTGATCCGACATAATACGTCCTAAAATGGTGTTAATAATTCGGGGGCTATTTTACCCCGTAATGGCTTAATAATCACTTAAAAAAAAGGCCTCGATAATCTCGAGGCCTTGTTGTTACTCATATGTAACTATTTGTTTGATAAGCTATAAACATAAGCAGCTACGACATGGACTTTCTCTTCACCAAGAATGTCTTTCCATGCTGGCATGACGCCTGCGCGACCATTAGTGATAGATTCTGCAATCACACCACGGCTACCGCCATACAACCATACGTTATCAGTTAGGTTAGGCGAACCCATGAATTTGTTGCCTTTTGCATCCATACCATGACACGCAAAACAACCTTTCATAAATGAACCTTGACCTTGAGCGGCTAACGCTTCGTCATGTACACCACCAGAAAGTTTAACTACGTATTCAGCAAGACCTTTAATCTCGCTGTCTTCGATAGGTAAACCACCTTTTGGCGGCATCATGCCGTTGCGACCGTTCATGATAGTGGTTTTAATAGTGGCTAGTTCGCCGCCATATAACCAATCACTGTCGGTAAGGTTAGGGAAGCCTTTAGAGCCACGAGCATCAGAACCATGACATTGTGAACAGTTTTGTAAAAACAAACGACCGCCCACTTTTAATGCTTCAGGGTCTTTTACTAGCTCTTCTAACGGTGTCGCTAAATATGCCGCAAAAATTGGACCGTATTTTTCGTCAGCATGGGCCACTTCGCGGTCATATTGAGATAAACGGTTGTCAGCTTTTGCTGCTTCAAGCGCTGCAGCTGAGTCGGCTTTAATGCCTTTTTCAGTACCAATACTTTGGTTCGAACTTGTCCAACCAAACAGACCTTTGTAGTTACCTAGGCCTGGATATAGAGCTAAATAGATCACACCGAATACGATGGTTAAATAGAACATGTACGCCCACCACTTTGGTAGTGGGTTGTTCAGTTCTTCAATACCATCAAAACTGTGGCCCATTGATTTACCTTCTTCAACACCGGTGTAATTATTATTAACCAGTTTTAGAAGGATAAAACAACCAGCAATGACCACAATCGTCAGTACAGAAATCCAAATGCTCCAGAAGTTACTCATAATCATTACTTCTGATCTCCCGAGTCTTTTGACATTTTTGCAAGTTCATCTTCTGTAAACACCAAGTTAGCCGCTTCGTCAAATTTTGACTTGCTATGCTTACTGTATGCCCAAAAGAAAATGCCTACAAAGGTCACCATAACAACTATGGTTAAAATACCTTGAAAAGTACCATAATCCATTATTGCCTCCTATTTGAGTGCGTGACCCAAAGATTGCAAATAAGCGATCAGCGCCTGCATTTCTGTCTTGCCTTCAACCGCTTTTTTAGCGCCAGCAACTTCTTCATCAGTGTAAAGATCATTACCTTTGTAACCGCCTTTATGCAGGTTACGCAGAATAGTCATCTTGTCACCAGTGAGTTCGCCGTCTAGCTTATTTTCAGCTAACCAAGGGAAACCAGGCATGTTTGACTGTGGTACAACGTCACGAGGATTAATTAAATGCACTTCGTGCCACTTATCACTGTAACGTCCACCAACACGGGCTAAATCAGGACCAGTACGCTTAGAACCCCATTGGAAAGGGTGGTCCCAAACAGACTCGCCAGCAACAGAATAATGACCATAACGTTCTGTTTCAGCACGTAAAGGACGGATCATTTGGCTGTGACAGTTGTAACAACCTTCACGAACATAAATGTCACGACCTTCAATCTGTAAAGCAGTATAAGGAATAAGACCTTCAACAGCTTCGGTAGTGTCTTTCTGAAATATCAGTGGAGTAATCTGCACCAAACCACCAAAGCTAATGGCGATAACAGTGAAGATAGCAAGCAGGCCGACATTCTTTTCAATTAATTCATGATTAAATTTCATCGAATCTGCTCCTTAAGCTTCTGCAATAGCAGGTAATGAATCTTTAGACGCTTTAACGGTACGGATAACGTTATAGGCCATAATAAACATACCGGTTAAGAAGAAACAACCACCAATAAAGCGTACAAAGTAGAATGGGTACGAGGCTTCTAAACTCTCAACGAAACTATACGTTAGTGTTCCATCAGAGTTAACCGCACGCCACATAAGACCTTGCATAACACCAGAAATCCACATACTCACGATATATAAAACAGTACCGATAGTCGCTAACCAGAAATGGACGTTAACCAGCTTCATGCTGTACATACGACCATGACCAAATAGCACTGGAATTAAGTGATATAAAGAACCAATAGACACCATTGCAACCCAGCCTAGCGCGCCAGAGTGAACGTGACCAATAGTCCAGTCAGTATAATGAGATAAAGCATTAACTGTTTTGATTGCCATCATTGGGCCTTCGAAGGTAGACATACCGTAGAAAGACAATGAAACAACTAAGAAACGTAATACAGGGTCCGTACGCAGCTTATGCCACGCACCAGACAAGGTCATAATACCGTTAATCATACCGCCCCAAGATGGTGCGAATAGAATTAATGACATTACCATGCCTAATGACTGAGTCCAGTCAGGAAGGGCAGTGTAATGTAAGTGGTGAGGACCAGCCCAAATGTATAACGCAATCAACGCCCAAAAATGGACAATTGATAAACGGTATGAATACACTGGACGACCAGCTTGCTTAGGCACGAAGTAATACATCATCCCCAAGAAACCAGCAGTAAGTAAGAAGCCTACCGCATTATGACCGTACCACCACTGAACCATCGCATCGACTGCACCGGAGTACAGAGAGTAAGACTTAAACAAGCTTACTGGTACTGCCATTGAGTTAACAATGTGAAGTACTGCAACAGTAATGATAAAGGCACCAAAGAACCAGTTTGCCACATAAATGTGGGACGTCGTTCGTTTAGCGATTGTGCCAAAGAATACAATTGCATAGCTAACCCAAATAATCGCAATCGCGATATCGATAGGCCATTCTAATTCTGCATATTCTTTGCCTTGGGTAAAGCCCATTGGTAAAGTGATAGCAGCTGCAATAATAACGGCTTGCCAACCCCAGAACGTAAATGCGGCCAATTTGGGCGCAAAGAGACGGATTTGACAAGTGCGTTGCACAACATAGTAGGATGTAGCGAAAAGAGCTGATGTTCCGAACGCGAATATCACCGCATTGGTGTGTAATGGTCGTAAACGACTATACGTTAACCAAGGAGTGTCGAAGTTCAGTTGTGGCCAGATTAACTGAGCCGCAATCAATACACCCACTGACATACCAACGATTCCCCACAAAACTGTGGTTAGTGCGAATTGGCGGACAATAGTGTAGTTGTAATCAGCGCCTGTAGACTGGGAATGGTTCATCATAATGCTTCCACGGCTTATTACTTATACTTTTAATATTTAGTAAAGCGAGCTTTACCAGTTAGATTAACAAGTGGTCATAAAACAAACTAATTAATGCTGTTTTTAATGCCATTTGTCAAGGTGTTACCTCATGTTAATTCTCTCTAGCATGAGGCGGTGTAATGATACTTGAGCTAAGTCAAAAAAGATACTTAGCAAAAGGTATCAAAGTTGATCTAGATCAATCTGTGAAAGATAATGTTACTCACTCAACCATAAAGGTTAATAATTGTGCACAAACTTGTCCGAATTATCATTTTAAATTTTTTGTTAATGTTTTTAGTAGCCTGTGACAACCCACAAACACAAGAACACGCTAATTTAGCCATCGATAAAACGTTATGTCAGTTTTCTGTTGGAGAATGTTACAAAAAAGTAGCCGACTTGCAGGTCGGTTTATTGATTGATCCCGTCAATACCCCCAGCGAAAAACCATTAATAGTTACGCTTAGCAGCAATCAAGCGATCACTAATATTTCAATTAGAATTGAAGGGCGCGACATGTTCATGGGTATTATCCCAGTTTCATTGTCCGAAATAAAAGATAATGTCTATCAAGGACCATTGATTTTTGGCTCATGCAGCAGTGATTATATGGTATGGCGAGTATTTGTTTCATTTGATTACCAACAACAGCCACGGACATTAATGTACGACTTCTTAGCCGATAACGATAACAACTAACGTTATCGCTAACTTATATATGCAGATGACTATACCTTTGTGGGCTAGGGCAGAGGTAATTTAATCGCTATAGGCATTTCATTTCACTATAGCAAAGGTCTTGAAATGGCCTATTTAATTGTCACTATGGTTAGTATCAGTGTCATCCTGTCAAAAACTTCACTCCTACTGTCTATATTTCATTTCACTTCGAATCTTATGACTAGTACTGACATTATATTGCATTAATGCTCAACAGCACTTGTCGATTAAACATTTCAAGTGAGCCTTTATATGCGCTTATATATGATCAACAGCACAGAAGTGGTTAGAACAGTCATAATGCAATTGATAACTATTCTCATTAATGTATTATTAAGCTACAGCATTCATCTTTCCAGGGTGAGTAGGGAATAGAGCAATAACGTTATGAAAAAGAGTAGCGTGAAATAAGGAGCACACATGAACAGAATAAATGTGTCTATCGATGCAGATAAAGTGGCCCAATTAATTAAAGCAGGTCATTTATGTGCTGCAGACTTACAATGCCTAGACAGGGCAAGCAAACAAACCGTTTGGCAATTGTGTTTATGGAGCTGCCAAAAAAGGTCGACATGTCACAATAAGCAGTGTCAGCAAGCATGTATGCCATCAACTGCTGTAGAGCTTTGTATGCAACGATTGATAACAGACAAAGATATTGCAGTATCAACATATCCAAAACACATCGCTAATAATCGGTACGATTGATGCCGATAAATAACATTATCGGCATCAGGCAAAAAATAGTATAATAAGGTAATACAATCAATAACCTATATTTAATCATATGACCAAAAATATCACTGATGAACTGCCACCAGTATTACCACTATTTGATGCTGCAGAGCATGTATTACAAGGTAATGCGTCCGTTAATCAGTACATTACCCGAATTTCAATAGATAAAGTTGCCGATGCAGGACTCATTATAGAGCACTGTGCCGATTGGTTATTTGAGCAAAAGCAGTCAGAAAACAACTATAAAGCCTACCGCAGTGAGTTAACCACATTTCTGCATTGGTGTTTTGACGTAGTCGCATTATCGCCAATTGCGGTAACGCGTAAAGACATCGCCAAATACATCGATTACTGCCAATCGCCGCCACAAACACTAATAGGCTATTTCAATGTAGCGCAATTCAAACTCAATAAAGCCACTGGGGAACGTTCACCAAACCCACAATGGCGGCCATTTATTGGTAAAAAGCACCTGGGGAAATGCCTACCATATCAACTGAGTGATAATGCGCTGAAGACTAAAATAGCAATATTATCATCATTTTATGGCTACCTAATTAGTGAAGAATATACCGAGCGTAACCCGGCTCAGTTATGGTTAAAACACAGTCGTTTTGCTATTAAACGTAAATTTACCATCGACGAAGACAACAACCATCATGCCTTTACAGAGTTACAATGGTCTTATGTTATAAGCACCGTAAGCCAGCTTGCAGACACTCAACCAGAGCAGCATCAACGCAGTTTATTCCTCATTACACTATTATATAGCTGTTACTTACGAATCTCCGAGATCAGTGCACGTGCAGGTTATGCGCCCATCATGAGCCAGTTTAGACAAGATCCACATTCTGGCATCTGGTATTTTCACGTACCATTTTCTAAAAGCGGCAAAGCACGTAATATTGCTATATCAAAAGCGTTGCTGGCTGGACTAGTAGATTATCGACGTTATCTGCGTCTCAGTGATTTACCCAACATCAACGATCAACATCCTATATTTGTCCGTCACAAAGCAGCAGCCCATGGACGTGAATCTGGAGTCATCAATGCCAATCTTGGTATTCGCCACATACGTGACGAAATAGACAAACTGATTAACTTAGCTGCAGACAATGCAGCTAAAGATGGTTTTGAACACGACAGCCAACTTATGCGAAAACTCAGTGCGCATAATATTCGCCACACTGGGATCACGCATGACATCAATATCAACCGTCGACCATTGTCGCATGTCCAGGCCGATGCCGGTCATGAGAGCATCGACACAACATCACAGTATTTACACACCACACAAACTGAACGACATCAAAGCGCATTCAATAAACCGTTAAATCATCTTGCTGAGATTAAATAATTGGCAGGCACAAGCCGTAAATAGTTAAAGCATGCAATCTCAGCACGATGATAAAAAGCACATAAATCTACATTAGGCTGTTAATGAGCAATCAATACCTACAAAGACTTAGTATTGAACATAACTTCTAATGTACGCATACATATGCGCACAATGTATATTATGTTAAATAGAGTATTTATGTAATGTAATGTAATTCAATTATTTTTTTTGTGGTTTCTCATACCAAATGAGTTTTGTCTCACTTCGTGGATCTGGCTTTTTAGTATATATAATCACATAGTTATATTGGTATTAACGATTTGATCGCACAACTTTGGTGCAATATTCTATTCAGAGCGCTTTTTGTTGTCAGTTTATACCACCTGACTTTTTCAAATCCTGTGGTATGTTTTTGGTTTGATTGTCAGTGTGTTTTAGTATGCATTACTTTGGTTCTGTGATTAGTCATAACTGTTCATTTGAAATGGTCATGTTGAAATTGTTCAAACACACTTCGCTTATTTCCAAAGCCAGAATCCATTAATCCAAGTTGTTGGTACTCGAGCCACAAAGCAACTGCATTTTCGATTCCAAATTGTCCTTCCGATAATCCTTGAACAAAAAAATTTGGATTTAACGTCAGGTCTTCTGCTTTGAATCTTTGATTCGCTATAACGGTACCTTCAAGCTCACTATCAGGTACAAACTTAAGTGAAATGATTTTATTGAATACCTTTTGGGTTAACATCCTTCCAGTTATGTATTGATTGCGTTTCCAGCCTTGAGCAACACAAGCAGCTATATCAGCTCGGCACTTCCAATAACCATAGATCCATTGTTCACAGAAATAGCTGGCGTATCCCCTCATAATTTAGGTCTGCCAGCGGTATGAACCAGTTTGATATATTCGTTATTGCCCAGTAAATTATCGACGTTTTCAGTGTGTATTTTGGCCTTCGCCGCACTTCTTTTCCTAATCTTACAACGGATAATACAGTGCGATGTTTGATGCTGTTCGCTTGAAAATCATTCTGCCAGCCAAGATGCCTCGCGGCTATACCTCTCATATTAGTAAACTTATTAAGAAAAACTTAATATTAGACACTTTAAAATAGCCAAATTACGTTGATATGATTCATCATTAAAAGTAACAACTACCTTGAAAAACACATACTACGCAGCATTAGAATTAATACCTGCTGTAATTGTTGATTTAATTAACTCGAACATAGGTCTAAATATTTCAAACTCTACAGGTTCCAAATTAGGAATAAAGTCTTGAGCAAACTGTACTTTATTACCATTAAAAACAATAAGCTCACCCCCTCCTGATGTTTGTTCCTTTTTAAAATAGGTGTCTATTAATTCTTCTTTATAAAATAACAACTCAATAGCCATGTGGGAATCAGAGCCTTTACCCCAAGGTGTGTTGTCAGCTTTTAAAACCTGCCTTTTTACAGCCTCTACATTAGGAACAGGCAGGAGTATTACATATTGATTGGTCTCTGTTCCATTAACCAGCATTTGTCTAGTTAACCCATTAAATGGATCAGCCTCAATATCTTTTCCTTTTCCTTTACTAGATATTCCATTCCAGTCATCATAGGCATCATCGAAATCGAAAAGTGCAAAAAATAGTCTTTCTGAGTGGTTCAGTCTCAACTCATCACGCGACATTAAGTTTCTTAAAAAATGCCGATCAAAGGCATTGTGAATACAAAATGGTCTAGGTTGAGTTTGGTATAATTTTCGCCAAGCAATATCCAAAATGTATTCATCAGAAATCCCCTCAGTGAATAATACTGGTTGTTGAGAATTTTTTAAAAAAGTAGAAATACTCATAATAGTCTGATTTTCTTCAAGAAATATTTTGTTATTAGATAGCCAATTAATTGCATTGCTTTTATCTAAAAGGTAGTGTGTGGATTTTAGATTGCTATCAACGGATAAACAATTTAGTTTATTCCCTCGATATGACATTACAGTAGAAGCACTATGGCTAGATATGACTATATGATTAGTTCTTTTTGCATTAAAACTAATTTCATCAACTTGTTTGAGAAATTCAAATTGCCAATCAGGATGTAAGAATGAGTCAGGTTCATCCATCAAAATTAGACAATTAGAATTCTTAAATAATTCAGATATTGTGTAAATATACACAGACTGAAGTTGACCGTCGCTCAACTGGGAGATATGTGACTCACGGCCCCCAATTAACACTAAAGGTACAGTAATCGACTCTAACATACCTAGGGCTTTAAGGTTATCAAAGTGCTTAAACAGTTCTTCAGGACTTATGTTCTTAAATTTTAGCCGTAACAATTCAATATCGATGTATAATTTATACCGGTCTTCCGACCACAAGTAACCTTCTGTTCTGACAACTTCACCTTGTGCTTTAGTTATACATGTAGATAACTCGTCTAAAAATTTTTTAGTTATGCCAACTGGATGCCAATACCTAGCTTTGTCATCATTACTTTCAATATCAAAATTTTGTCTACGTTTGCCATATTGATTGATAGCATAGTTAGGTCTTTTCAAAGTAAGAATAAACTCATTTTCAATACTTTCTATAGCCAATTTTTCTAATAAAAATTCTCTTGCTTTGTTATTTTCTTGCTGCAGTAGTACGATACTTAATAAGAGTTCTTTGTAGTTATTTCCGACGCCAATAAAACGTCGTGGGTAGTTGGCATTAGCATTCTTGAGCTTTGAAGAGAATTTATTCTCATAATTATCAACGAATGAACTAACCTTTCCATTATGCCCTGAGTAATATACTAAAATATGATCTGGAATAACTATGTTGTTAAGGTTACTTGCAGGCTTTCCATTTACCGATAAATAACCAGATTTAAAAGCAATATTGATATCACTGCCATCAACTTCATAGGTAATATCGTAATCAAACATACCCTCGACATCTGAATGACCATACTCATAGATATGCCTGAAAATTTCGAGTAAAGCTTCAATAAAATTGGATTTTCCTGAGCCATTTCGACCAACAAAAATTTCAATCAGGTTATCGGCTGAAAAACAGACTGTAAAGTTATATAGATTCTTATATTCACTTATAAAAATAGACTTGAGACGCATTTATAACGATCCTTGTAAATAGAGTTATGTTGAATAGTCCTAATTATGAAACGGCCTGTACCAAGATGGCGTCGGTGAGGTTGAGTTTGGTAGTTTGTGTGTCACTTAAACAGGATTTAAGTTGGTCGCAGAGAGTCATTAGCTCATCGACTTTAGCAACTATTCGTTTCTGTTCTTCAAGAGGAGGAATTACAGCGACAAGATTGCCAATAGCACCCAAAAATAAATTAGCTTGGGCTAATTGTTTAGAGCGTGCGCTCATTTGATCTTGTAAATACGGACTTCTTAACATAATGGCCAAAAATAGAGGACTCAAGTTTTCGTTACAAGGACGAATCATAGCAGCACTTCGAACCATACAATAAGTATTGTCTCTATCAACTAATGCAACTCGACCTATACTCCCCGAGCATGATATTAATATATCACCGATGTTTGGATCACATCGTTTTCTTATTCTATTAAATTCATGTGTAGGTACGTAATCCACATCATTAAGAATAATTCCTTCATTAGTTACGTTTCTTGCAGATAATAAATAGTGACCAGATTCGGCTCGTTCTGGGGTTGCGTGCTCACCATCCGTTATTTTGAAGCATATATTTTGACATTTATCCCATTCCCAACCTTTTGGCAGTTCAAACGGTTTTTCTTCGTCGATGATGGCTTGTAGTGGTTTCTGTTTCTTGATTTTACCGTCGCTGATTAGTTGGGCTTTTTCTTTGGCGATCCGTTTGAGTAGCTTGGCGGCGGGTTCTTCATTTTTATCTTGTGAAACTAGCTTGCCCATTACGGCGAGTTGGAGGATGGTTTGTTTTAGGGTGTCGATGCTGGCTTCTGTGGTGAATAGTGTGTCGAAGTGTTCGGCGATACGGTCGAAAATTGCTCCTGCATTTTCGACATTTCCACCATCCATGGCGGTCTTGCCAGAAGTATCTGCAATCAAGCTTTTAAGCAAGGTTTCGACTAAGGTTTGGTGTGCCGAAATACTTGCTTCAGTTTGCGCTTCAAGGGCATCACACAAGCTCATCAACTCATCGACTTTAGCGACGATACGGAGTTGTTCTTTTAGTGGGGCTATTGGGTGAATACTTTTAATCGCATCATCTGTTCCAAGTCTCGGCATTTTTACACCGTACATTAATGAATTAACATAGTTAAGAAAACTTGGTGATTTTAACAGGTACTTTAAATACTCAGCATTAACCGCTTCATTAGGAACAATTGGAACAATCTCGGTCGTACAAACACCATCGTCATCTGCAATAATCACCTTGTTTAAATACGGACGCAATTTCCCATATAAAACATCACCTTTTTGAAAAGTTGATTTATTTGACTTTGATTCACGTTCTGAATAAACAGCTTTATATAGTAATCTTGAAGAGTCTTTCTCAATATCTTCAAGATCAAGCAGCCAAGTATTACCAGTTATATTATTGGGGTCTAAATTTGGTCTGCCATTATATTCAGCGGCTTCATTTAATCGGACCCAAACCCAGCCATTCGGTAATTCAAACGGCTTCTCATCGTCACCAAGCTCAGGCAAAGGCTTTTGTTTTTTAAGCTTTCCTTCTTTGACTAACTGGGCTTTTTCAGTAGCAATGCGGTCAAGCAATACTGACGCTGGCTCATCATTCGCATCTTGCGGAACTAACTTGCCGCGCACGGCTAGTTCTAAAATCAGTTCACGCAGTTTTTTAATACCATATAACGAAAACTTGTTCGATGTGCCACGGCCAGCTGACGATTTCTGTTCAATGGCAGAGGCCCAAATATCAATGTGGTTGGTAATGATGCTTTGTGGATTTGTGCTTTCTGTTTTCAACTCAAGTGGTTTAGCCATTACTTGTCACCTACACTCTTTGCTGGAGATGATGGTGCAAGTGCGGCTGCGAGAATGCCTTTTAGTTGATCGCGTATCGCTTGAATATCGGCTTGTTGTTTGGCGTAATCACTTAGTAATTCTTGTGGGTCATGGCTAATGACCTCGCCTACATGGGGGTTTTTAATGTCCAGGTTATAGTTACGTGCAATAATATCTTCAATCGACTCTTTCCAGGCTTGCTCGTTTTCAACACGCGATGCAAATCCGTCGGCCTCATTGCCCCACCATGCTAGTTCAGTCTCGAACTCTTCAAAGCGCATGGGCTTAGTTTTGTTATAGTTTTTTACCCCTGCTGGGTATGGATGCTCGTAAAACCACACCTCTTTGGTAGGTATACCTTTAGTAAAGAATAGAATGTTGGTTTTAATGCTAGTGTATGGGTTAAACACACCATTAGGTAAACGCACTATGGTGTGTAGATTACATTCATCCATTAACATTTTTTTGATTTTGGTTTTAACACCTTCACCAAACAAGGTGCCGTCTGGCAATACCACTGCAGCTCGCCCTTTCGTCGCTAAAACCTCAATAATTAACTGTAAAAACAAGTCGGCGGTTTCACGGGTTTGAAACTCGCTTGGGAAGTTTTTTTCGATACCATCTTCTTCGGTGCCGCCAAACGGTGGATTGGTGATGATGACATCAATTTCTTCATCCCAACTTGAAAGCGGTTTGTTAAGCGTATTGCCGTGTTTGATTTGTACTGGCACTTCAATGCCGTGCAACATCATGTTGGTGGTACACAGTAAATGGGGTAGCTGCTTTTTTTCAACGCCATGAATTTGCTGTTGCAGGGTTTGGTGATCATCACTGTTTTTTACGAAATTGGCTTTAACATGGTCAAACGCGCAAGCTAAAAAACCGCCTGTACCACAGGCAGGATCCATTACCGACTCGCCTAATTGTGGATTAGTCACCGCAACAATAAACTTAGTAATCGCTCGCGGGGTATAAAATTCTCCCGAATTACCCGCGCTTTGTAAGTCTTTTAAGATTTGCTCGTACAAGTCACCAAATAAATGACGCTCGTTTGAGTCAGTAAAATCAATCTCATTAAGCTTGTTGATCACCTGGCGCAGTAGAGTGCCGTTTTTCATGTAGTTAAACGCATCAGAAAATGCTTCTTTAACTAAATAACCCCGAGGGTTTTTATCTATGGGTGCCAACAATTCTTTTAAATTGGGGAAAAGATCAAAGTTAACGAAATCGAGTAACTCCTCCCCGGTAATACCTTGATTATCAGCCGCCCAGTTGCGCCATAAATATTCAGTTGGAATAGGTTCGCGGTAGTCGTCTTGTTCAATCTCCAACTCTTGTTCTTGGGCATCAAACACTTTTAAGAACAGTAACCAAGACATTTGCCCTAATCGCTGGGCGTCTCCATCGACACCGGCATCTTTACGCATAATATCTTGGATGGATTTAATTGCTGAACTGATAGACATGAACTTGCTCTCAAAACATGATAATTGCTTGGGATAGTAGCAAAATCATCATGCCAATTCACTGATATAGTGTTGGATTTCTCTAAAAAACCAAACAAATTACAATTTGCGGTATATCCGAAGCACACAACTACAAAATAAGTAGTATACATTTATTTCTGAACTATGAAGTAGGCTATGCATAAAGCAGACTTTTATGTTTAAATATGTTTTATTACAACTAATTAGCAAGGAAGAATGTTAGTGGTGCAATATGTTTATTGAATGTCCTCATTGTCAACACGATAACGAAATCGAGTTCGCCGAAAATATACTCTGTAAAAAGTGTGAAAAGGATTACAAGGGAGTTAAATTTTCTAAACGAAAATTGATCACAGGCACAGCGATGATCCTTTTAACTTATGTTGGCGTTCATACCCTGAATGACGAGGTCAAAGGTTACGGAGATCGTTATCCGATAGCGGTTGAATATGCTTTGTTGGACAGCTGTATTAATGGAAGTAAAAATTCTATTTCTCAAAGCCGTTATCTCAGCAAGCGCGATGTTTGCCTATGCGCTCTCAAAGGAGCGCAAGAAGATTATCCCTACTCTGATTATAAAGATGATGCGAAAGGGTTTGTTTCTATTTTTCGACGTTATGCTAACAGTTGTCGATAATTTCATACGTAAAAAGCGGTCACCTTCAGGGACCGCTTTAGCTAAATTTAACGTTAAATGGTTTTATTTACTCTTTGGAACGTTACCTCGCCCATTACCAGAAGGTTTACCCGTCGTGCTTGGGTAATTGGGATTGTTACTTGGACGTGGTGTTGCTGGTGCTTTTGAGGTTGGTGTTGATTTACTCAAGGTAGTCTCCTTATTTGCCTGACTTTTGGTTAGTTTCTGAGGCGCGCTGTGCTCGGGGTGCAAAAGTACCTTTTTCGACTTTGCCACCATTTTTAATTGCTTCAGAAGACTGAATACGAGCAGCGGCTTCTGGTGTCATTGGAGTTTTACTTTTAGTCATGTTCAATTCCTTTTTACTAGTTAATATTATTGGTGTCTTCGCTAAGACAGGCACAGAATGACATAGGAGGTGGGGACTCATGGGGACAGAAATAAAACAGAAACAAATAAAAGAGTTACTGCAAAAGCTAAACCTCAGTATTAACAACTTTGCAGGGTTAGTTTATGAAGCTCTTTATGATGATAATAATGATGAAGCAGAGAAAAAGCTTGCAGAGAACATTAAGAAGCAACTACAGCGGAAAACAACCAAAGAGGAAGTTTTAGATTCATACCTTGATATATTGGTAGAGCACCCTAGTTATCAAGGCCTCAACCTTGATAAGGTTCGCAGCCAATATGTTAATCATAGCTGCTTAAATGATGACATTACGATGAGTATCACAGCACTTTCAGGTGAACTAGACAGCTAATCAACAACTAATTCGACGACCAATTTTACAAGCAAAGGAGTGGTTAACTGCCCTTTGTCATTTCTATTAGGCTGATTGCTGATGAATTTGATAAATCTGCGCTTCTAAGTCACTAATGGCTTGCTCGTATTCTTGTTTGCCGCCAAAGCCTTTTTTAACGATCTCACTCAAATTACCGAAGTCGGTAAACGGGGCGACTTTAAGCACTTGCATGTTTTCGATTTCTTGCACGCCGACATCGGCATATTTTACCAGTAAATTTTGTAGTACGGCTTGAGCAGTGTCGGAATATTTAGTGAAGTAATTGCGCTTTTGCACATTGTTTGCACGATCTTTTCGAGTTAATGCTGGTTGGTCATACACCACGTGGCAAATCATGTCGAAAGGGTCCATTTCTTTACCCACTTCTTCCTCAAGTGCTGACCAAATAATGCCTTCTAGCGCCAGTTCATCAATCACCGCTTGTTTACGATCAGACTCATTCCAGCGCTTAACAAACTCATCGAGTGAGCTAAACTGTTTAGCCATGGTTTTGCGGGTGTAATCTTTAAAAGATTCGGTAACTAATTTACCGTCGCTGTCGTAATATTGCACTCGTTCAGCGACTTTGCTAACAGTAACACCTGACACGCGGTACTTATGAATTTTACGGGTTTCGCCTTCGTCCCATTCACCATCAAGGCTGCCATCGCCTTGGGGTTCGTTTATGGTGTTTTGTTCATCAACCTGATGTTCATCGCCCTGTTGGTTTTGAGTATCATTGGAACCGTTTTCATTCGTTGCCTCATCACCAACAGCGTCGATATCAACGTCTTCATCTTCGATGTCTTCAGGCGTCACTTTAATGATTTTTTCTGGTGTACCGTCAAAACGTTCATCGGCAAATAATTCGGTGGCTTTTTTAAAGTCGAGAATGGTGAACCACAGCTTGCCGTATCGGTCGTCAATGCGGGTGCCACGGCCAATAATCTGTTTAAACTTGGTCATGGACTGAATGTTTTGATCCAGCACCACTAACTTACAGGTTTTGGCATCTACCCCTGTAGACATTAATTCTGAGGTGGTGGCAATAACAGGATAAGCTTTTTTGGGATTGATGAAGTTGTCTAACTGCGCTTTGCCAAGCTCATCATCACCGGTTATTTTCATCACGTACTTTTCATTCTTGGCCATTTGCTCAGGGTTGAGATTGGCAATAGCACGGCGCATGCGATCTGCGTGGTCAATATCGTTACAAAACACGATAGTTTTGGCCATCGGGTCGGTGCGTTTTAAGTAGTTGGTAATGGTTTCGGCCACTAACTGAGTACGCTCATCAATCACCATGGTGCGGTCAAAGTCTTTTTGATTATAAATTCTGTCTTCTATCACTTCACCGTTGTTATCGATTTGGCCTTTTGTCGGTCGCCAACCTTGTAAATCGACATCAATATCGACCCGCACGACTTTGTAAGGTGCTAAGAAACCATCTTCAATGCCTTCTTTAAGTGAATAGGTATAAACAGGCTCACCAAAGTAGTCGGAGTTTGATACTTGATCAGTTTCTTTAGGGGTTGCGGTAAGACCAACTTGGGCTGCGCTGCTGAAATATTCTAGAATTTCTCGCCAGGCGCTGTCTTCTGAAGCGCTACCACGATGGCACTCGTCGATAATGATTAGGTCGAAAAAGTCTGGGTCGACTTGTTTAAAGGCTTTTTGGCTTTCTTCTGGGCCGGTTAATGCTTGGTATAAGGCTAAATGAATTTCAAATGCAGGATCGACCGTGCGCCCAGTGATTTTGGTCATTGAAGTACCAAAGGGCTGAAAATCATTAATGCGGGTTTGGTCTACCAAAATGTTACGGTCGGCTAAAAACAAGATGCGTTTTTTAGCGCGGGACTTCCATAAACGCCAGATGATTTGAAAAGCAGTGTAGGTTTTACCCGTACCGGTTGCCATGACAAGTAACACGCGGTCTTTACCCGATGAAATGGCTTCAATGGTTTTATTGATAGCTTGCAGTTGATAATAACGAGGGTGCTTACCCGTGCCATCATCATGATATTCTTGATTGATAATCGGTAACTGGGTTTGGGTATAACCTTTCCACACGCAGTACTTAGTCCATAATTCTTGTGGTGATGGAAAGTCTACTAAGCGGATTTCTGATTCGAGTTGGTGCGCTTCGCTAGTCCCTAGCTTGGTTTTATCATGGAAGATAAAGCCATCGCCATTGGAGGCAAAAATAAAAGGCACTTCAAGCAAACGGGCATAATCTAGCCCCTGCTGCATGCCTTTACCCACTTCATGCTTGTTTGCTTTAGCTTCGATAACAGCAAGCGGCATACTGGGTTTGTGATACAGCACGATATCAGCAGACTTAACCGTTTTGCGCACACCCAATTGACCACGCACAATGACTTTACCGTCGCGCAATTTCACTTCTTGGCGAATTTGCGACATATCATCCCACCCAGCATTTTTGATAGCTGGCATGATGTATTTAGAGATAATATCGGTTTCGGTAAGCTTGGCTTTATTGATACTCATACGAAATCTAGATCCTTCTAGCGCGATTGCAAACGGCAATAATATTAAGTTTGCCATAAAGCGTTTCAATCACCAATGATTACATGCAGATACAGAACTTAAAAATGTGAAAGCGTGATTTTGCGTAAACATTACGATTGTTTGATGTTGATGAAGGATCTTAAATCGATTAGCCTTACTTTACCGCCAAAACTGATCATGTTTTTCGAGGTTTAGTGCATTTTATTTCGTATAGACAAAGCGTATCTAGACCAAATCGTGTTAGTGCCTAAGATCTAACACTCACTATTTGTATTATGATAAGTATGCTTTAGATTAACTTGTTAGCTGTTTATTTTAAATTTCACAAGCAACAGCATTCAATGCATTTTGTTCTTGTTTTCTTAGGTAATTTACTACTTTCTCTTTAAACGATATATCAGAATAGAATTGCTTGATTAGGTATTTTGAAGGGATATCAGTCCGTTCCATTAATGGCACCGCTCGACCAGTCGCAATGACGTAAACATGAAAATCTTTATAACGTGCCAACATAGGTTCAATAATATTTTTAAGCAACGCATTAGCCAACAACGTAGCATAACCTTTATTACGATGCTCTATGACTGTTACAAAATGAATAATACCCAACTCTTTATAAGTCACACCTTGGTGAACAGTTGCTTTGTCTGCACGTGCTTCAAAGTTTTCAAAAAGACTGTACCCTACCAATTCATCATTTGCATAAAGTTTAATTATTTCTGCTTGAGTCCCATTTTGTAATTCCTCGTGCTTATCTAACCACTCAAAAATGTACCACATTTTCATGTTGACCTGGCCCAAGGCGAGTAATTCATTAATACACGTTTTAACATTACAGTGTTCAAATCTAAGCATTAATAAACCCTGTGAATCTTCGTAAGTTAGTTAACATTGACCTGTGAACTTACTTTTATATAAGTAGAGAGCGAACAACATAATAAAGACTAAGTTGGCGATTACGAGTTCTAAACAGGCTCCAACACTACTCATCGAAAATGCAAATCCAACATCTTACTGTAGACTTTTCAATTAGCCCGATAATGTCACTTATCGGGATTAACAAAACACGAATTTATGAGTTGCTATTAATCTTCCATCCAATCCATATTCGGTAGTGCATTCAAATGCTGGCCATAACGTATTTCGTTAAAAGAGCAACCATTTTTCATGACATCAAAAACTTCGATAGCCAACGCGCAAGCCATCAGTTGAATAGCTTCTTCACGCGGTGTACCTGTCATGACTAAACGCATCAAGGTTTCTTTTACCTTTTTGGGTTCACCGTCGGCGATTTGATTTTCGACTACTTCAATGAGTGTTTCTTCAGTCATGTAACTGTCTTGCTGCTTATCCATTATAACGACTCTGTTAAATATTTGACGCCATTATGCCGCAAGCATAGTGCAAGCAATAGAGTAAACTCCGAAATATTCGAACGTTGCAGTCAATATCGTAACGTTAAGGTAGAGTATGATTTATCTGTGTTGATAATCTGATTGAATTTTGTGCTCCTTTACAAGCTAAGGCATCTACTCATATATGAACAGATGATTGCTAATAGCCTTCTTGTCGCCCCCAACTCCCACGTCGTCCAGGTAATACTTTTGAGCCGGGATCCAGGTGTTTTTTGTTTTGTACTTATGGCCTGCGGCCACTAACGTCGTGGCGCGTCGCCCACACCAGCGCAAAGGGGTAAAGCGCATTCTGGTTTATGAATCAGCCTTTGCAAACACTCAGCGTTCCGGTAACTTTTTCGCTTTTGAACCAAACAACAGCAGCAGTGAAAAATTGCGACGGAAATTAATCCAGCTTTGGACTTCATTTATAACCGTCATCGGCCCCTCTGGTAATACAGAGTGAAAATGCTAACGCTTCAGATGGGAGTCTGATGTGAATGGATTCACGAATGTCGTGGTGGCAAGGTCAATAATGTTCCCGACATCATAATGACATTCCCCATATCCATATGAGTCAGATGCCAAGGAACGACCCTTCCCCTCCAAAGCGAGCCTGACGTCCTATCAAGCTTACGCATTCTTTTTATAAAAAGTCTTCAACGACCTCAAGTTCAGAGTTGAGTTAAAACATTTTTAATCGAGGCATCTAAATCAGTTTTCGACATAAACGTTTAGAGTTATCAACTCAATGTATACTCAAAATATGAGAAAATGTAGCTCTAAGGTCTAACGATCTAGCCAATATTTCTTAACCAGTTCAATAGTGTGTCTTCATTGAGCTGGTTTAGATCCTTATCAATCTATTGACTAGATGATGTATCAACGATGGTATTCACCAGCCCTTTCTGGTTGATAAAAAATTTCATTAATGGTTATTTTTATTAACCCCCCACCAGGCTTTGGCCATTCAATTTGATCTCCCTGAGCCAACCCAAGTAAGGCACTCCCAACCGGCGCTAGAATAGAAATTTTATCGCCTTTCAAATCGAGATCTTTGGGATAAACAAGCGTCATTAAAAACTCTTCTCGAGACGCCTCGACAGTAAATTTAACCGTTGAATTCATGGTAACAATCGTAGTGGGTATTTCTTTTGGATCTACGATAATGGCTCGAGCGAGTTCTTCTTCAAGCTCACTTATACCTACCATTTTCTTTGTAGGTAAGGACTCGATTAGCGTAAATAATCTCTGTGCATCAAGTGATGAGATCGTTATTTCAGGTCTGTTATTCATTTTTTCCTCCAAAATCTAATAATCATGCTTTGAATATTTTACCTAACGATCAAACTTTGATTTTAGAAAGTTTAATGAGGTAAAATAACATTATTAATCTAGTGACATTAATTTAAGAAATTACATGCGGTTGTAAATATTATTCCTAGTTTATTAAAAATAACTGAATAGCTGATTGTCAGTACCTTAAAAAATGGCGGAAGGTGCAAGCTACTACAATGTAAACATCCACGTTTGTACTTTTAATCGTTATTATATTGCTCTGTGGCTGAATTTATAACACCAAAAATCACACATGAATTTAACAAATAAACCAATAAGCTGTGCAGTGCCTTTAAGATAGGGGGATTATCTCTGGAATTAAATTTTTATCTGGTGTCTTTTTGTGTACTAAGGGTTTAATAAATTTTTATCATGAAGTCTATTTAGAAATTAATGCTTTAAAGATGATCTCTTGAGCCTTATGTTGTATAGAGTTTACTAACACTTTTTCAGACTCCACCTGAATCTTGTGTCCATTAACCATTGTAAATTCATCCAAATAGTTAACTAACTGCTTAACTAGACCAATGTAATTTTCAGGTATCCTTATGGCTACTTTTTTGGGTCGCTGAGTTGTTTGAGCTCTAATGATACCTACTCCAACATGATGCGACTTAACCTCGCTATTTTTTGCTGACATCTCTAGACTCCTGCACTCTTTTTCTTAGAGAAAGTTAACATCATTATCATTTTTAAAAAATCATAACTGCAACAAAAATAAAATAAGTCTTAAATTACAATTTGTTAATGAACTTAAGCTGCCTGTAATGTTAATGAAAAAATTTTGTATGTTAAAAAAATAGGCTGAATATAAAAAACACCTTCAGCCTATATATATATATATAAAATTCTACACTGTTGTGACCTAGCCCCCACAAAATGGTGTTTTTACTGACAAATTTAATCTAAAAATTGTTCAGTTGATTAAGGGGGGAAGTACTACATATTTAGTGTACTAGCCTTTTTTCTTCCTTACCTTGACTACCTCTGTAGCATTTGATTCTTTTTTCAACTTACGCTTTTCTTTTAGCGACAACAATGGTTTTTTCATTTCATGCTTAGACATATCATTACCTTATAAACTAAATATTAATCACGTTTATTTAATGCAACAAACTCGTTTTTTGAAATAAATAATCCACCGCCCTCCTTTTAGAACTTTTTTGGTTTATTTGTATTATATTAAAATTAATTGTCATTACAGACTTTTTAAAAAAACTAATTATTATCTGTAGATAAAGCAAAGGTTGAGTTAATCCTATTGACGAAAAATAGTTTAACAAAATCTAAGCCTCAACATATAAATGTAAGCTATTTTTAAAATGTTAATTTTAATTGTAGATTCTGTCAGAAACAGATGGGCGCAAATGTACGCCCGCTTAATCGGGGAATTTTAGGGCGAAGCTCCCTAAAAAAATAATTGAATAGAATGTGAATATTGATGTTTTCATAAAGCCAATATAGCAGCTTAAATAATAACTTCAAGTATAGGTTAGCGGTAAAGTTGAATATTCTACGTTTGTCGTTTCGAAACGTATGGGTATGACAGTGAATGCGGTCGACTTTAGTGTTTGGTCACAAACCAAAGACCAACGTTAATTGTTGTTACAACTTAATACTGCAGCCAATGACCTAATTTTTACCCTCCAATCAACTTTAGTCAACTGGAGGGTAAAAGATTACTTATTTACTTATTTCTTGGTTAACTTATATAACTTTGTCCAGCATAGATGATGAAGTGTCGTAATGCTAAAACCCCCGTCAAACTACAACAGGCAACTGATATCATGATGGCTTTAGTGTGACGAGCATTGGCAGGTAAAAACATAGACAGAATAGGAACGATAAACCCGATTCCGACTACGCCTATCCAAAACACGCTAGCCCAAATGTCGGTACTTAACGATGCTAATGCTTCAGCAGCTGCGCCTCCTGTAAAATAAAGAGTACTAAACAGCATCACTAAAAACATCATTTCAGACACGATTACCGGTAAATCCAGGCTATGCATTTTTGCCACATCGTTATCATGGGGGCTGCTATTAAAACAGGTTAACGCAACGATTACGTTACCCGCTGCTCCCGCTGATAAACCAGATGCTAAAAACAATGCCGGTAATACTGCAGTATTGAGCATTGGGTAGGCATTCATGGCCGAGATTAAAAAGCCAGTATACGCACCAACACCTATAGCAAGTACAAACAGTAGGATTTCGATGACTTTACGCATTGGCAATAGCATATGCCCTATTGGGGCTAAAAATCCTAACTTCCACTTTGGTAAATCATCTCGCAATACAATCAATGCATAAGCAATACCTAACGGTGAATAAGCCAATAAGGCCAACACACCAATCGCCATTACAGAGGTAAAATTATAATTGACTAAGATGAGCCAGAAATGAAATGGTTTGGTTAAATCAAACACTAAACAGGCCAAACCTAAGCTTATGGCGACTGGCCCGATAATGGCAGAGGTTTTTAATATCGAAGTTTCAATATTGCCCCCTTTACTATACCAACGCATACCAATACCAATGAGTACGCTACCTGCCGATAAACCGGCCATAAATAAATAAACGGCGATAACCCAGTTCCATGTCACTGGATCATATTGCGCCATGTCGCCCCATATATTGTTCATGACTCTATCCCTCCTCGTTTAGTCGGAACACGGTACACTCGTGGTTTGGTACCTAAATGCGTTTTGTCTTGATAGGTTATTTTTGTATTCAGTAATTGAGCAACCTCACTTTTGCTGTCGTTAGCATCACCAAAATACAATGCATCTGTTGGGCATGCTGTAACGCAAGCGGGTTGTTCACCTCTGGCTAGGCGCGTGTCTTTACAGAAATTACATTTGTCTGCAGCCTTGGTTATGGGATTCATAAAGCGCACTTTGTATGGACATGCCGCGACACAATACATACAGCCAACGCACTTATCGTTATGAATAGACACTAAGCCATTTTCGTCTATGTAAGCAGCACCTGTAGGGCAAACACTGACACAAGGTGCGTCTTCGCATTGCTGACAGGACACGCGGTGATATTTAAAATGTAAGTTTGGTGCTTCACCAAAAGGACCTTCCACCCTAACTTGCAGGCGTGTTACCCCTTCAGGGACTTCGTTTTCACTACGACAAGCTATATTGCAAGCTTGGCAGCCGATGCATTTATTTTCATCATGCACCATGACATATCGTTTGCTCATAGGAGACTCCAAATCAATTAGTTACCGGCTAAATTTTTACCAACTTGACACCCGTGGTATGTAAATTCATGCCACAGATGGGGGCGATGACATTAGGAAGTAGGTTGCCGCAATGGATACCTTTTCCTGTGGCTCGCACCAGTTCTTTATTTTTGGAGCCAAAGCCCATGTATGCAAACACAGTATCTTGACGAATCCCCGGGGTGACTAAGGCGGTTCCTTCCTCACTGCCCACACTGCTGGTTAATCTAATTGCATCACCGCTATGGATATCGAGTCGCCCAGCCGTTATTGGATGGATCCAAATCGCATTTTTCGACATAAGATTGGCTAGCATTGGAATATTATGGGTGGCGCCATTGGTGTGTACCGCGACCTTCCCTTGTATAAAGTACAACTCATCAGCTTGTTTTAGTTGTACATCGCGATGCTTAATCACACCTCGACCTGGTGCCATACCTTCTATTTTGGGTGACGTTAACTCAATCTTGCCGCTGGGTGTTTTAAAGCTCATTGAGCTTGCATAAGTACCGTCTGCATCAACACTTTTGGCATTGGGGTAAGCCTTAACGAATTCGGTAACCATTTCAGGTTCACGCAACATCAATGGCTTACCGTAGCTGACGTAACCCATTTTTTTGATGTGTTCCAACAAGCTATGATCGCGATTAAGCTGCATTAATTGCAATGTTTGTATATTGTCCCAAGGGTAAAATTGTTCTAGCCCTAAAGCTTGACCTAATTCTTTAAATATTTGCCAGCTTGGACGAGTATTACCAATGGTTTCAACCACACGTTGACGCACATAATAGGCCGGATTTTTACCTGATTTATCTTGTATCTCTTCATCGCGTTCAAGATAAGTCGATTCTGGCAAAATATAATCTGCGTATGCAGCGGTTTCACTGATATACAGGTCACATGACACCACTAAATCTAGCTTTTTAAGCGACTGCTCTACTTTGGCTCGGTCTGTAAGGGTTTGCATTGGGTTAGTACGGCTCATTACCCATGCTTTTAATTGATAGGGTTTGGCGTCTAATGTTGCATCTAAAATGGTTTGATAAATACCACCATTTGACCACATCATTGCATACTGCTTTTCAACCTGGTCAATGCGGATTGCCGTTGGCTTAGGCATGCCTTTAACACCCGGTTTGGCTAGCGCAGGGGCCACATTCTCACCGGCAAGTTTATTGTAGCCAGGTGCTTTCTGGCCCATGTAAATGCCCCCTTTTCGTTCGATGTTGCCAATCAATATGTTGGCTGCATATAACGCACGGCGCATATCGAACTCTTCTGGTGTAAAGGTAGCGCGATGGCCAAAATCAACAACGGCGTGAGGAGCGTGGCTTGCGTATTCATGTGCAATACGTCGAATGGCAGTGGCAGATACATCTGAAATAGTTTCGGCCCATTCTGGGGTATATTTTTGTACTTCAGCGGCGAACTCATCAAAACCAACAACATATTTTTCAATGAAGTCATGGTCATATAAATTGTCATTAATCAACACATGACATAACGCTAACGCGACCGCGACGTCGGTACCCGGACGTATTGCATGCCACTCATCAGCCTTATCTGCCACAATCGAGAATCTAGGTTCAAATACAACTAACTTGGCTCCTCTATCCATTTGAGCTTGCATCAAGCCTCTTGTTTCAGACATATTGATGCCTTCATACAGGTTATGCCCAAAGTTGATGATGTATTTGGCATTGCTCAAATCACGCTTCATTTTGGTGCCAAATATTGCCTTAGCAGCAACAACATAACTGCCTGGGCACGTTGAGGCATGAGTAAATGTATTGGGCGATCCAAAAGCCTCAGCAAGATGAAATATATGACCTGAAAGTGAACCAGACTTTGATGAGAACGCTATGGTTTCTGCACCATATTGTTGTTTTATTTGGTTCATTTTGGTGGCGATTTCTTTATAAGCATCAGCCCATGAAATCTCTGCCCATTCACCTGCGCCGCGTTCACCCACACGCTTAAGTGGATTAACTATACGCTGTGGATCGTAAAGTAAGCTATGGCCAGCTCCACCTCGGGCGCAGACTTTGCCACCAAACGATTTAGCTTCTTTATTACCAGTAATAAATACGTTTTTGCCATCTACAATGCGTGCCTTAATAGGACACCGCGTTGAACACATTTCACAAATACTGGCAACTTCAGAAGCAACACCTTTTAAGGGTGATTTTTCTAACGCTGCTAGCGAACCAGGAAGCATACTTGCTAAAGCACATGTGGCACCACTGGCACCCGCTCCCTTTAAAAAATGACGTCGATTTAACTCAATCATGATTGCCCCCCTTCATCTTCAACGAAGCACGAAGTTTTTCTCTGTTTACTTATTATTAATGGTACTAACCAGACCCAAACTGTAGTCAGCATCATCGCTAACACCATTGTTAATCCATATGTAAATTAAGGGTATTGTGGTAAACCACATTGAGGGGCGTGATTTGATTGATGTCACGGTTTAACATCTCAATAAAATGAGATAAGCAAAAAAGACAGGTTGGAATTTCAGTAAAGAAGAGTATTTGATTGATTAATCGGGCATAGCATTTAATGGGATAACAATGAGAACCCGACATCCATATCGCCACGGTGGGCTTGGGTCATCTTTGCATTTTGATAAGTTTATCTGACCACCCAAAAGCGCAATAACATCACTACAAATGGCCAGTCCTAGCCCTAAGCCATTGGCTTTAGTAGAAAAGAAACTTGTTTTAAAATCATCGTTGGCACAGGTTAACCCAATACCATTATCATAAATTTTCAGCTGTAAACTTTGCTCAACAATGTGTAAATCTATCAATATCCGTTTGCGGCTATGAAGTGGAAACTCTTTTTCAGACACTGCATCAATGGCATTTTTTAACACGTTAATCAACACCTGACAAAAACCAACTTTATCACCATGCAGCTTAATTTCAGTGGTAGTCAATTGAGTTTTGATGTTGATTTTTTCTTTTTCGAACTCATGCTCTAGTAAGTCTAGGCAAATCATTAATTGCTCTTGTACATCAAACTCAGTACTTGCAGTACCTTTTCGTTGCAACAATTCTCTGATCCTATGAACGATTTCTCCTGCACGCATTGACTGCTGGTGTATTTTTTCAAGTAATTGGTATTGTACTGAGTTTGTACCAATATTTTTTGCCTGCTCAATCATACCGCCTTCACTATATTGTGTAATGGCCGCAATGGGTTGATTGAGTTCGTGAGCTAAACCGGCTCCTATTTCACCTAAAATTGCTGCGCTTTGCATGCGCTCAAGCTGCAATGCTTTATTTTTCAATTGGCGCTCTGTATTGATTAAGAACTCGCTCTTTTGTCTAAATTTATATTCCAACCAAAGATGATAAATGGTCGCGATAACAAATAAACCCAATAAACTAAAGCCCCATTTTTGATTAAGCTTTATCCATTGCAACACCTGTAGATGCACAGGGCTATCATCTGCATTTAAGTTAAGGTCATTAAACAATTTAACCACTTGAAACTGGCTAATGGGAGCTGCCCAGCCTCGATTTTGTCCGATGATTGACGCTGGGTCATCCATACTTATCGACAGTAATGCCCGAGTGATCCCCGTTCTTACCATTAACGGCACCGCATCCGACGATGCAAACGACCAATTCGGATATAAAGGAGTGCTTACAGCACATTCATAATCGGCTGGAGTGACATCATTTATTACACGATAATCGCTAGCCTTGATATACCCCTCTGCAACCATCTGTTCTAAAGTACAAAATGGTGTAATGGCAATATCTGCTGTGCCATCGCGGACTTGATAAATAAGCGGTTCAAGAGGAAAACCGAGAAACGTCACTTTGGAAAAGAAGTTATTGATCGAATAATCCATTGAATGGATTAGCCCTATCGCGGCTTGGTACCCTCCTAAAGCATTAGGATCACTGGCCACCACGGAATGACCAGCAAGATCTTCTACACTAAACAAATGGCTGTCTTTACGGACGATAATAGTCGCACCTATCGCAAAGGTGCTGCCATTATGTTGATTGCTCTTCATGGTTGCCAACCAGGAAATTGGATAGTCGCCACTCATATTAAAGTAATGGCCAGGATTGGTGACAACAAACTGTATGTCGCCACTGATTAGCTTTTGATTCATGTTGTTGAAGTCTAACGGCACAACTTCAAAGCTGGCATTGGCAACATTTTGGCTTAAATAGTCCATTAATGGCTGCCAGCGTTCAATACTTTTAGCCACACCATAATTGGCAAGCACTGCAACTCGGTAATGTACTTCAGTTTGAGTCGTAATGGGTTTTTCAATGTCCGCATCAGGTGTTACAGGCTGCGCACTTGCTTGAGTTAAATATCCAGCAAGAATTAATGAAAGTGCTCCAATCAGCAAAGTTTCAATTCGCATCCGTAACCTTTTAGCCATCTAACAATATTTAGTTAATCGGTACTTAGTCATAAACAAAGCAACCCGTTTTTTGCTACAAACTCAGTGTAGTGCAACTTAATTAACAAAACAGATGCATACAGCACAAAAGCAACCGAACAACTTGATCCACAATCAACAATGCTTACACTGTATTAACATTTAATGAATTGATACTACATATGCACATGCTTAAAGATATTTATATGGTGGATGATGACCTAGCAATTCTTGATTCTATGCAATTTATGCTATTGCAATATGAATACAACTTACAGGTATTCAATAGTGCCATTTCGTTTATTAATACCATTGATATTACCCTACCAGGTTGTCTTATTGTGGACAGCAAAATGCCAGAAATTACAGGCCAAGAACTGCAACAAAAATTAATTGCTGCGAACAGTCCGTTAGGCATCATTTTTTTAACAGGTCACGGTGATCTGCCGATGGCGGTAAATGCATTTAGACAAGGGGCCTGTGATTTTTTTCAAAAACCTGTGAACGGTAAAGAGCTGGTTGTCGCTATAGAAAAGGCTTTTACGTGTAGTCATAAGATGTTTGAATCTATTCTACTAAAACAACGATATAACACGTTAACAGAGCGTGAAATCCAAGTATTGCATCTATTAATTGAAGGTAAAACCAACAAACAAATGGCAGATGAATTATACCTTTCTCTGCGCACAATTGAGGTGCATCGCTCTAAAATCATTAAAAAACTAGCTGTGCATAATGCTGCTGAACTGGCTAAATTCAGCCCTTTATTAGCCTAGTTTTTACTAGCTTATGACATGTTCAATTGTGTTTACACTGCCCATAGCCCTATGTTTTTCAAGCAAATTGCAACGCAATTTATATGATACCTTTTATAAATGTTGTCCCCGGTTATGAATCCCAACTTTTGAGTGGTATTAACAGTTATTAAGTTTGCTATCACTTTTATTTAGCTTATTAAGCACTGTACATTTTAGTGACCCTTGATTGATACCCTTCTTAAGTTGATTTTATAAAGCCGTACACTGTGAATCCTCACAGCAAGCTAACCCTCAATCAGTCTGTTCATAATCTTTCATATATTGTCTACGTTCATTCATCCACTGTCTGAGTGCCATTAACAATTGTTATCTAATATAGCTGTCATCAGCAAAGGTAATTTTTAAGCGAGCAAGCTATGACAACAGAAAACGTAGTAGATCCCCAAAGTAATGTGAAGTCTAAGGAGCTTAAAGCTCTTGGATTTATCATTTTTTTATTCTTTCCCATTATCACCGTAACCAGCATTAGTGCGTACGGTTTTGTCATTTGGATGATCCAAGCATTTGGTGGCGTTGTTGCGCACTAATCCTCAAACAAATTATGAGTCAATCTTATAAAGGATGCTGTTATGAAATGGTTTATTAATACCTGGCGGACGCTAAACCAGCCTGCCAAATATCTTACATTAGGCACAATTAGCCTATCTGCTTTTTTAATGGGGATTATATTCTGGGGTGGTTTTAATACCGCACTGGAAATGACCAACACTGAAGAGTTCTGTATTAGCTGTCACAGTATGGAAAGCAAGCCCTACCAAGAGCTACAGCAAACGGTGCATTGGTCTAATCACTCTGGCGTTCGGGCCACTTGCCCCGATTGTCACGTGCCTCATAACTGGAGTCGTAAAATTGGGCGCAAGATTGAAGCATCACATGATATGTGGGGTTGGTTGATGCAAACTATTAATACTGAAGAAAAATTTGAATCAAAACGTCTAGAGATGGCTAGCCGTGAGTGGAAACGCTTCGACCGTGATAACTCTTTGGCGTGTAAAAACTGCCATAACTATGACTCGATGAAATGGGATGACATGTCAAAGTTGGCGCAAAAACAAATGAAGCGTGCAGCAGAGATAGACCAGAGCTGTGTTGATTGCCATAAAGGTATTGCTCACAAACTTCCTGACATGGGGACTTCTCGTGCACCAGAACTCATTGCACAAGTAGGATCTGGCGAAACTGGTCTTGTGGTTGGTGCTCAGTACTTTACTGCCTTGACTAAACCCCTTTATTTTAATCAAAAAACAGATGTTGAAGCTGGCACGTTAAACATTGCCACTAAAGTGACGGTACTTGAAATCAATGGCAGTCGTGTACTAGTTGGAATTAATGGTTGGCGTAAAAAAATTGGTGCTGGTCGTGTTATCTATTTCGATTTTGGTCTTAACATTCTGTCAGCTCAGTTATCAAAAGATGCTGCGTTAGAAGAAGGCGTAATGAATGTTTTTGAACAGAAAGAAGACCCTATGACCGGATTAACATGGCAGCGTGTTGAAGCCAAAATTTGGACAGATGCTGACTACCTAATTAACGATTTACAGCCACTTTGGGATTATGCCCGCACCACTTATACCAGAAGTTGTAGTGTGTGCCATACCCAACCAGCAGAAGCACACTTTGACGCTAACAGCTGGCCTGGAATGTTTAAAGGCATGATTGCATTCGTCAACATGGACCAAGACACTCAAGCGCTTGTACAAAAGTACTTACAAGAGCATTCATCTACTTTCGATAAGTCGGCGCATTAATAGGACATCATCATGAACAGAAGACATTTTCTTAAAGGCTTAGTGGCGACTTCTTATGTTGGACTAAGCAGTACATCAGTTTTGGCACCATTCAATGCCCTTGCAGCTGCGGGCACTAAAGCAAATGACGACTGGTTGACTACCGGTTCGCACTTTGGTGCATTCAAGATGAAACGTAAGAATGGCGTGATTGACCAGGTGATTCCATTTGAGTTGGACAAATACCCTACCGATATGATTAATGGCGTTAAAGGCTTAGTCTACAACCCTTCACGGGTTCGCTACCCTATGGTACGCCTAGATTTTTTATTGAAAGGTCATAAAAGCGATACCAGTCAACGAGGTGATTTTCGCTTTGTCCGTGTCACTTGGGATAAAGCATTGACTCTGTTTAAAGATTCACTTGATGAGGTACAGACTCAATATGGCCCATCAGGACTGCACGCAGGTCAAACTGGCTGGCGCGCCACTGGACAACTGCATTCAAGTACCAGTCACATGCAACGCGCTGTTGGAATGCACGGTAATTTTGTCAAAAAAATAGGTGACTACTCAACGGGTGCTGGCCAAACTATTTTGCCTTATATTTTAGGTTCTACTGAAGTTTATGCCCAAGGTACTTCATGGCCGTTGATCCTTGAGCAATCTAAAACCATCATTTTGTGGTCAAATGATCCCTATAAAAACCTGCAAGTGGGTTGGAACGCCGAAACCCATGAATCGTTCGCTTATCTAGCGGAGCTTAAAGAAAAAGTAAAACAAGGTAAGATCCGGGTGATCAGTATCGACCCAGTGGTCACTAAAACCCAAAAATACTTAGGCTGTGAGCAACTTTACGTCAACCCACAAACTGACGTTGCGTTAATGCTGGGTATTGCCCATGAAATGATCACCAGTAAGTTACACGATGAAAAATTTATTGAGGGCTACAGCCTAGGTTTCGACAGATTCGTACCTTATATTTTAGGCGAGTCAGATAACGTAGCTAAAACACCAGAGTGGGCCAGTAAAATTACTGGTGTTAGCCCTGAAATTATACGTGATTTAGCTAAAGTGATGACCAAAGGTCGTACTCAAATCATGATGGGTTGGTGTATTCAACGTCAACAACACGGTGAACAACCTTATTGGATGGCAGCTGTACTTGCCACTATGATTGGCCAAATTGGTTTACCTGGTGGTGGTATCAGCTATGGCCATCATTACTCAAGTATTGGTGTTCCTTCATCGGGCGCAGCGGCACCGGGCGCGTTTCCTCGTAATCTTGATGAAGGCCAAAAGCCATTATTCGACAGTAATGATTTTAAAGGTGCGAGTAGCACCATTCCGATTGCACGTTGGATTGATGCCATTTTAGAACCGGGTAAAACCATCGATGCCAACGGGGCTAAGGTCACTTATCCTGATATTAAGATGATGGTATTTTCAGGTAATAATCCATGGAGTCATCACCAAGATAGAAATAAGATGAAGCAAGCATTTCAAAAGCTTGAATGTGTGGTCACTGTCGACATTAACTGGACAGCAACGTGCCGTTTCTCAGACATCGTTTTACCCGCTTGTACTACATTTGAACGTAATGACATTGACGTTTATGGCAGCTACGCTAACCGTGGTGTTTTAGCGATGCAAAAAATGGTTGAACCATTATTTGATAGCTTGTCTGATTTTGATATCTTTACCCGCTTTGCCAAAATAATGGGTAAAGAGACAGAATATACCCGTGGCATGTCTGAATTTGACTGGATTAAGAAACTTTATAAGGACTGTAAAGCCGATAATGCCGGTAAGTTCGATATGCCAAATTTCGACACGTTCTGGAAACAAGGTTATGTACATTTTGGTGAAGGCCAACCTTGGACTCGCCATGCTGACTTTAGGGATGATCCTGAAATGAATCCATTGGGTACACCATCGGGCTTGATTGAAATTTTCAGCCGTAAAATCGCCCAATTCAATTACGATGACTGTCCTGGCCATCCTACTTGGATAGAAAAGTCAGAGCGCAGCCATGGTGGTCCTGGTTCAGATAAATACCCAATGTGGATGCAATCTTGCCACCCAGATAAACGCTTACATTCACAAATGTGTGAGTCGCAGCAATATCGGGAAACCTATACGGTACAAGGTCGTGAACCCGTGTACTTGAATCCTACCGATGCAAAACAGCGCGGCATTAAAGATGGCGATGTTGTTCGTGTGTTTAATGACCGAGGTCAACTGTTAGCGGGTGCAGTGGTATCCGACAGCTTCCCTAGTGGGGTTATCCGAATTCATGAAGGGGCTTGGTATGGCCCAGTCGGTAAAGATGGGTCTAAAGAAGGCGGTAGTGAAATTGGGGCGTTGTGCAGCTATGGTGACCCAAATACGTTAACGCAAGATATTGGTACATCAAAGCTTGCCCAGGCTTGCTCCGCATACACTTGCTTGGTCGATTTCGAAAAGTATCAAGGTAAGTTACCTGACGTCAGTTCTTTTAGTGGCCCAATAGAAACGCAGCTATAACGTGTAAGTATTATCACTGTGCGCCAAGCGATTTAATTCTTGGCGCTTAAGTTAACAGCCATAATAGGGTCAGGAGATAACATAGATGAATGACAAGATATTGTATAACACGCCAATGAACCAGGGTCGTTCGATGGTGTATAAGCTGCTCTCATCACTGTTTGCAAAAGAGCTAGACCAACAGCTATTACAAGAGCTAACTGCAAGTCAGGCTCAGGCATTCTTTGCTCAATTGGCCAGTGACCCGTTATTGAGTCAAGACATTGAAACCATAAACTCAGTGCTTAATTCAACCCTTAACAGCGTCAATACTGATCATGCTTTATTAGAGCTTGCTGCCGATTATTGTGGCCTATTTTTAGTAGGTACAAAGCATAGCGCCAGTCCTTATGCCAGTTTATATCTTAACGATAATGCAGTTGCCAAGGACGACATACTCTTATTTGGTGAACAGCATCAGCAAATGCAAACATATCTAAAACAAAGCCAATTAACGGTTCAAAGTGAATTTCCTGAACCGTCTGACCATATTGCCGTTATTTTGGCTTATGTCGCTCACCAAGCGTGTGCTTGTGACGATAACACTCAGCTCAGCTTTATTAGGCAATATCTCCACGCTTGGTTACCCCGTTTTGTAGATAGACTTACCTCTGTGGATACTGGTCAGTTTTATTCAGCCATTGCTCACCTCACTCTGGCTTGGGTTGAAAGCGATTGTGTAGGACTAAAAGGTGCTCAGTAACAGGATATCTATATAATTAACCCCCATATAAAAACACCGAGCAAGCTCGGTGTTTTTATATGTAATGTTTGAGTTCAGGATAAATAGAGTTAGGGTTATACACACTCAACTATATTTAATATCACTGATTTACAACAACTTAGATAGAGGTTTTCAACTCAAGTGCGTTAATGGATGCTTGCAATACTTGCTTAAGCAACAAATATGAATCATCACTAATGCCATCTTTTTCTAATTGTTTGCACAACTGACTCAACTGAATAAAGCCAATGCTGGCACTACTGCCTTTAAGTGCGTGTAACACTTTTGGCCTATCTGTAGGTAAAGCTGCCAGTGCATTGATGTGTTGTGTACTACTGACTTTAAATAACGCTAACATCTCTTTAACAGCTTCTGTACCAAGATATTGTAAGTCTTCATTAATTTGCTTTTCATCGAGTAAAGGCTGATTGTCTTCATTACCAACTGAAAATTTTTGATCTATGGTCGTTTGTGTAAAGCCTTTGTGTTTATCCATCTTAGTTAACTTATTCGTGTTGTCGCTGTTGATTGCTGACTTGTCACTTGCATCACCAATCCAATTGGCTAAAAACTTCATATTAAGCGGTTTGGCTAATACGTCGTCAAAGCCCGCTGCTCGATACTCGTTTATGTCATCATGTTGAATTTGTGCCGTAAAAGCGGCTATGCTGATGTTTTTTTTGGCTGCATTAGCAATATTCTTCAACTCTACTAATAACTCAATTCCTGAGCCATCACCTAATTGAATATCAAGCATAATGCCGTCAAACTGCAACGCACTATCGACGTTAAACAACGCTCTTGCTTGAGTACAACTATCAGCCAGTACGGAATGATGTCCAAGATGTGCTAAAAACCCTTGGGCCACCATGGAATTGACTTTGTTGTCTTCGATAACGAGTACACATTTAGGATCAACTTTAGGTAATGTTGCACAGATAACCTCATGTTCTTGCTCACAGATGTGCAATGGCAAACTAAAACCAAAGGTGGAACCCTCACCCACTTTACTATTGACCCAAATAGAATCATTGGCAGTATTAACCTCATTCATTAACGAGACTAATTCTTTACAAATTGCGAGCCCGAGTCCTGTGCCTCTGGTTCTGCCTTGATTAGGCTGTGCACCATAGGCGATAAACAATTGATCCATGGCCTTTTTACTTATGCCAACGCCAGTATCTGCCACTTCAAAGGTTAATCGTTTTTCGACCACATTTACCCGTAATGTAACCTCTCCTGCTGGAGTGAATTTAATGGCATTGCCGAGCAAATTAAACAACACTTGCCGCAATTTGGGGCCATCTACCGTTATCCATTTAGGTAAATTACCGCGAACTAAATATAACGAGATACCTGACAATCCCGCACCAGCTAACATGATTGCCATCACTTCATCGAGCAGCTCATTAAGCGCAACAGCCCGTGGTTCGTTAGTTAATTTACCTTGCTCCAAACGGGAAAAGTCCAAAATATCATTAAGTACATTTTGCAGTAAGGTGCCGCTGTATTGCGATAATGCCAACATTTGTTTTTGTGCTGGAGGTAATGGCGAGTGACTCAGTAAAGTCAGGGTGCCTAAAAGACCATTTAGCGGAGTACGGATTTCATGGCTCATGGTCGCTAAAAATAGCGATTTTGCCTTGTTAGCTTGTTCTGCCATCACTCTAGCCGTCGAATGCCCTTTTGCTTCAGCGTCTAGTTGACGGTTGGTTTCAGCCAGTTCGAGTGTACGTGCCTGCACGGTACTTTCAAGTGAGGCTTTATGGGCAAATAATTCTGATGCCGTTTGTTGTAATTCAGATTGCAGTGCTTGATTGTGCGCGGTTTTTTGTTTAAAAGCTTCAATGGCAGAAGCCATCGCGGTGAGTTCATCGTCTCCGTGAGGATCAAGTACTACTTCGGTATTGCCCTGACTTAATTGAGATAATGCTGCAGTTGCTTCACTTAGGCGTAAAGCTATACCTTTATAAATAACTCGATAAACCACCAACAGCATAATGATTAACATCAAAATACCTGTCGCCCACAGTCCTGATTTAGCCCACAGTAATTGCTGTAAAAAATTACTTCGGGCATGTTCTGCCTGTAGCTGTTGTGCTTTCATTGCGCTATCGACTGACTTATTCAGTTGGCCTAATTTATCCGTCAGCGTTAACAGCTGCGCATTTTGTTTCGTTAGCAATTGAGCATATTGCTGCTGCAAACTTAAGCCAACATTCACCTCCCTTAACATTATCAATTGGTGCTCAAGCTCTGTCGCTCTAACCGGATCTCGAATTAAGCCTTTAAGTAATTCTAGAGGCATTAAATCAATTTGCCCACTCGTGCCTGAAGCAGTATAAGGGCTCGGTATTTCATTACCGTTTTGGGAGTTATCGCGAGTAGAATTAATGGTATAAGTCGTTGGAGACAGTACTCGAGCCATATTGTCGAGTACGTTATTTAATCCAAGTTGTTGTTCTGGAGACTGTAATAACTGCCCTACTAACTCAATGTGATGGATCAATCCCAAAGCTCGATTTAAACGTTCACGGACATCCAAGTCTTGTTCTATGATGGAGTCCAAAAGTTGGGCACTTTGTTCAGCACCAACCACTTGAGGGTAAGCTAAACTCAACTTGGCCAGAATGGTTGAATCGACCACAGCTTGTTCTGCTTCAAGTAAAACACTACTCTTACTGGCTGCTTCCGCGAGTGCGCTTCCTTTATTATTCAATTGAGCCGCCAACACTAAACGTTTACCCACTTGGCGGCCGAATACCGATAAGTCATGGATAATTTCACCAGCTAATAGCGCTAATTGCTTATCTTTATCGACACCATGATTTTGTAGATTTAACGAATTGAGTCGTTCAATAGCGGAAAGTAAATTAGTGCTTTCGAGTGACAACTTACGACCAAGGAAAACGCGTTGTGCCTCTTGTTCCACTCGTTCCAGCGCTTGGGCATTGTCGAGCAAGCCATTAGAAGACTGCATCAATTGCCTTGCAGCCTCAGATGCGGGTAACGCCTCTTCATATAAATATTGGTCAGCCAGCTTTACCCAATAAAGCGAAATGCTGCCAAGGCTAACTAACATTAACAATAACAATCCGAGCAGACAAAATGCCAACATAAGGCGACCCACTAAGCTCTTGCCTGATAGTGATAAAGGGCTCACAGTCATTCCTTAAAATGTTATAATTACAAAAAATCTTAGTGTTCTGTTTAGAAACCTTAATCGAGACAATATAATGCGCCGACTTATTTATTTGCTCATAGCTTGCTTAGGGACAATACCATTACTTGCTGAGGCTACATTAGATTCTAGCTGGACATTACAACAGCGGACGCCATTTAATGCCAAAATTCAAACAGTAAAATCGATACAATATAAACAACTGACTTCGGCCAAAAAGCCTTGGCAGATCTGTGCCTTAGTACCTCACCTCAAAGATGCTTATTGGATCGGCATTGATTACGGTTTGGTGTCAAAAGCCAGCCAATTAGGCATTAATTTAGAATTATTTGAAGCCGGCAGTTATTACAGAAAAGAGCAACAACTAAAACAACTTGAATACTGCCTTAATCAGCCGTTCGATGCCATCTTACTCGGTGCCGTGGCCCCTAATTTACTTGATAACTATCCGGGACAGATTAATAAACCCATCATAGCGTTAGTGAATAGACTCGATAACCCCATGATAACGACTCGTGTAGGCGTTAATTGGTATCAAATGGGCTGGGAAGCTGGCCACTTTATTGCTAAAGCTGTTAAAAAAATACCGCCATCATCTCCAGTAACACTCGCACTACTCACTGGTCCAGAAAGTGTTGGTGGCAGCGATTGGGTTGAGCTCGGTATTCAAGATGCTATTGCCAATAGTCATATTGAGATTACATCAATTCGCCATACCGATAATAATCGTGACCTTTATCGTGACCAACTTCATAATCTGCTTAATGATCATATTCCTAGCTATATTATAGGCAGTGCTGTTGCTATCGAAGCAGCAATTGGAACATTGCAACATAAACAATTAATTGGCCAAGTAAAGCTTGTGAGCAGTTATCTATCGCCAGCGACATTGCGAGGACTGCATCGTAATAAAGTCGCTTTCAGCAGTGATGATCAAGTGGTGTTACAAGGTAAATTAGCAATAGACATCATGGTAAAACTACTTGAGGGAGCACAATCATTTGGTGATATTGGCCCACAAATACAGGCGTTAGAACAAGGAAAGGTGCAACTCGATATGTTTAATAACAGCTTAGCCCCTGCAAGTTTTTACCCTATTTACCGCGTGACGCCAAAAACTAATCTTTAATCTTTGTCGCAAACAAATAGCCTTCTCCATGAACCGTTACAAACAGGTCAGCCTGTAGCTTGTTTCGTAATCGACGAATAATGACATCAATGGTTCTATCATTTACATCTTCATTACGGTGGCTTGTTTGCTGCATTAGTCGCTCACGAGATAGTACTTGCTGCGGATGCAATGCAAAGGCGGTAAGTAATTCGAACTCTGCTTTAGTCAGCTTTATTACCTCGTCACCACGACTCAGTTTTCGGCTGTTTAACTCAAGAATATATTTATCGAACGCAATGATATCGTCACACTGTTCAAATTGTTCTACAACGTCTTGCTGTGCTTTTTTAACTAATGAAATTCGCCACAACAAATTTTTAACTCTTACTAATAGTTCTCTTAATTCAAATGGTTTAGTCACATAATCATCAGCGCCCATTTCAAGACCAACGATTTTATCAATGGTTTCATCACGACCTGTGACTAAAATAATGCCCACATCCGAACGACTTCTCAGTTCACGTGCCAAGCTCAAACCATCGGTACCGGGTAAGTTAATATCTAACATCACCAAATCGATATGTTGATTTGTAAACTGTTGCCACATCTGTTCGCCGTCTCCAGCTTCAAGCACCCGATAACCTTCACGCTCAAAATAACCTTTTAATCGAGCTCGGATCACCGCTTCATCGTCAACGACGAGTACTGTATTTGTTAAACCAGGATGTGCCATCGTCCAATCCAGATAGTGTTGCTAATAATGGTCGTTATTATTCATAACTTTTCATATTTGCCTATAAAGATATACAAGGAATGAGTGGCAGCTAGCAAAATTGGTTTATAAAAAAGGACCTAGATCACATAATGGGGATATGTAAAACAAGATCCAATTATATTTGTCGTTTAGCAATAAAAGACGTTATGTTTTTATATTAGAAACTTTTGCTGATGCCAACAACCACTCGGTCATCAAAGATTTTTGTTTGAGTGCCATAGACCTTATGATCGCTATCCATGGTACTTCCATGATAACGAACATCAAAATTGAGGCCGGCATAGGCTTTACTCACTCCCAAATTCCAGTGTCCCCAACCTTCTGCTCCATTACCATCTAAATCTTGGTAGCCGATACTTGCTGAAACATGTAAACCATTGTCAAACTGATAGCTCGGATGAACGGCATAGTTAACACCTTGCCAGCCCTCTACGCCAAACCAATCGTCGATTGTTGGAGTCACTTCTAATTGCACATTTGCATGACCAAATTGTTTACCGACTTTTATCCACAGTTCGGTATAATTTGAATATGAGGCACCTGGATACAGGTAAGAAAAAACCATAACGTCGTAACTGATACCACTATCGCCAAACTCACCTGCTTTACCTATATAAGGTGCAGTAACAATTTCTAAATTGGGGTCTGCAAATTTGATATTGGAAGCAAATACACCGGCATACCAGCCCAGATCATTACCCCACCCTAGAGTACCTTGTACCACTGGTACTTCTGCATCCATCGTTTCCGATTCGCCACGAAAAACATAATCTGAAGCAAAGGTTAATTTACCACTTATGGCTCCATCGAAGACATTATCATCTGCAGCATTGGCAAAAGAGGTAGCCGATAAGATTAGACTGCCTAACAAAATTGACTGAGCTAGTTGAGTTTTTCTAATGTTCATATTCATTACCCTAAAATATATGTTCTTGTTGATAGGGTGACTATATTCAAAACTTATGAATGGCTGTTGAGTGGGTTATGAACTGATGGGAAACAAATATGAAAAAATATGAACACTAAGATTTAACATCACTCAAGCCTTGTGGGTCACTCTATTAAACGATCTGTATAATCAAAAGTGTCCAGATTGCAAAGCTGGATTTCGATGTGCTTCACTAGGTTAAATCGATAAATACTCACATTTAAGTAACGCTCAACTTTTACAACATTTGAGCTATTGTGCTTATCAGTTTTTAAACAACAGGGTTACAATTGAGTCTGCTGTTGCTGGAAGGGCTGTTGATAAAACTGCAGGGTTTTGCCTACCGTCAACTTGTCTTTGTCCGTCATTTTGTTCCAAGCGATAATTTGTTCCACACTGACCTTATACACTTTGGCAATACTCCAAAGAGTATCGCCATATTTTACCGTGTGATCGCTCCGAACTGCTGGCTGATTAGATGTGGTGACGATCCTTGGTTGTTTGTTTGGTGCAGCTTGCTTTTTGCTTGATACTTGAGCCGTGTTTGTTGAAGTGAGTTCGACCTCTGGTGTCATGCTCGATACGCCTTGTGGCATATACAAAAATTGACCTGCAACGATCTTATCGCCATTAATATCATTCATCGCTTTTATTTCAGACACCGTTGTAAGGTGACGTTTTGCAATGACACTAATATTATCGCCAGCTCTAATCTGATATTTAAACCATTTTACTCTAGCGCTAATATCAGTATCCGCAAGAGCTTGTTTAAACCCACTGACTTTACTCACGGGCACTATCAATTGATGCGGTCCATCGGGTGATGTTGCCCAGCGATTAAACCCTGGATTCAATTTTTGTAACCGAGCAATGGATATATTGGCTAGATCGGCAGCAACTGCGATGTCAATTTGGCTACCGACATCAATAACTTCAACTAGTGGTTTATTAGGAATGGATTTAAGACTGATGCCGTAGCTTTCAGAATGTTTAATCACATCTGCTATTGCCAGCAATTGTGGTACATATTGCCGAGTTTCTTTAGGTAAGGGTAAAGACCAAAAGTCGGTGCTTAGCCCTCTGGCTTCATTATATCTAATCGCCTCACGCAAGCGCCCTTCACCGGCGTTGTATGCAGCTAATGCATATAACCAGTTGTCAGTTTTTTTGTACAGGTATTCGAGCATATCTAATGCAGCGGTAGTTGCAGCAGGCACATCCCTTCTGCCGTCATACCACCAATTCATCTCTAGGCCAAAATGGCTGGCCATTGGGGAGGTAAATTGCCACAGGCCTGATGCGTCGGCACTGGAATAAGCGAAAGGATTAAATGAACTTTCTACCATAGGGAGTAAGGCGAGTTCGATGGGTAAATCTCGATGTTCAAACTCTTGGACGATTAAATATAAAAACGGCTTGGCGCGCTGAGATATCTGCTCAAGATGCTGTGGATTATTAATATACCAATCACGGTATTGGTTAACTAATTGTTGGTCTGGAATGGGCATGTCCATTGAATAACGAATGCGTTCCCACACATCACCGCTGTCTTGATAATTGCGCCGAGCTAACAATTTGGGAACTTTCAATGATGTTAGTTTATTCACACCATTAAGACTTTTTTCTGCTTCGGCTTCTTCTACAGCAACAGTTTGGCAACCACTCAACAGGATAAAACCTGTCGCAATAAGGAAGATTGATGCTCTCAATTAAAGGTGTTCCTCAGTGATTACGCTGCTTTGTTAGTGTTATAGCGCGAGTTATTTCAGAAAAAGTCGTACATTGTAATTTAGTTTTATTTTTCTATCCATCTGTTTTAAAGCGTCTGTTTGATCAACTCATGGTGCTAACTTCTTTTATTAAGCCGTTATTAGACAACGCTAGCCTACTTCACGCCCTTTTAGGGATATATAGGTATAGCAGTGTTCATTGTGTATACTTCAACCGTGGTGTTAACATTGTTGTAACTATTGGGATCCAATCAGGTTTACCCACATAAGAGATTATGCTCTTTTGGTTGTGACTCATAACTGGCAGGTTAACAATTTGCTTTTACCTTAACAAATTGTGTTCAGGTTATTAAAAAGTTTATTCTGATTTTCAGAGTGTCAGTATTTTACTTTTATCCGTTAAACATCTACTGTTTAGCCAATAAATCCAGCAGGTAGTCATCATTGGTCACCTGATAAAAATGGAAAAATCATGTCTCATTCAAATGCTGTTCTTGTTAGAAATAATGTTAAATTAATCGGTAATGGTAGCAAAACCTTAGTTCTCGCACATGGGTTTGGTTGCGATCAAAATATGTGGCGTTTTTTAACCCCAGAACTGATGAAGCACTTTACTATTGTTCTATTTGATTATGTTGGTTCAGGTGCTTCCGATATCTCTCAATATAGTAAAAAACGTTATGGTCAACTTGAAGGATATGCAGAAGACATCATCGAAATATGTGATGCTTTACATTTATCTGACGCCATTTTTATAGGACATTCCGTTAGTAGTATCATTGGTGCGATTGCTGCAATTCAAAAACCTAAGTTATTTTCCAAGTTGGTAATGGTGTGTCCTTCACCCTGTTTTTTAAACTTCCCTCCTGATTACTTTGGCGGATTTGATAAGGAAGACTTACTCGAATTGTTAAATCTAATGGACAAAAATTATATTGGCTGGGCAAATTATTTAGCCCCGTTAGTAATGGGAACAACCAATTCGGATGAACTTATTGGTGAGTTATCAGGCAGCTTTTGTTCTACCGACCCTGTTATAGCGAAGAGCTTTGCTGAAGCGACTTTTTTATCTGATTACCGTTATCTGCTAAAAGAGATTACACAACCGTGTTTAATTTTACAAAGTGAAAATGATGCCCTGGCAGCAACATCTGTTGGTGAGTTTATTGCGAGTGAAATAGCCCATAGTGAACTTAACATTATCCCTGCCCATGGCCATTGTCTGCATATGACTCACCCTGAAGCAATCTTAAAATCGATAATGAAATTCGCTAAATGATCACCACGCTAAAGAGTAAACTCAACAGTCATACAGCATTCGATTACTCTCCGGATAATTTTCAGTGCGGTGCTTTAGTCACCAATGCATCAAACATTATTATTTATGTAAACACATACTTTACTGACGAACTATTGTGGAAGTCGGGGCAACTTATTGGCAAAAATGCTGATATCATTTTCACCCAATCTTCCAGAATATTTTTTCAAAGTTATTTAATTCCAACACTTTTACACGAACAAATTTGTGAAGAAATGCAGCTGATTATTTTTAATGCTGAAGGGTTGCGAATTCCGATAACGGTAAATGCTCGTTTAAGCGATGACGGCTGTATTTATTGGAGTTTTTTCAATGCCTCCAAAAGAGACCAACTTTATGATGAGTTAATAAAAACAAGAGAAAAACTTGAGGAGCAAGCTGAAAAATTAAAATTACTTGCTTCAACTGATGAGTTAACGCAGTTATTAAATAGAAGAGAAATGAAATATCGTAGTACGTTAGCACTTGAACAAGCGACTCGATCGGAACAATCTGTTGGTTTATTACTGTTAGATATCGATCATTTTAAAATTATTAATGACAGCTTTGGTCATTTAGAAGGCGATCGAGTACTGAAAGAGCTCGGGCATATTTTGAAGAATTTTTGTAGACAAACCGATCTTGTCTCTCGCTTTGGCGGCGAAGAATTTTTGATATTGCTACCCGATACGAACAAAAGTGATACTTTATTATTTTGTAACAGACTCCAAGACAGCATCTCGCAAATTAAAGTGGGTGACGACGTACTAACTGTCAGTATTGGGGTCAGCATTTGTGATGATAAAAGACAATTTACAGATTTATTTACTCAAGCGGATAAAGCTATGTATAAAGCAAAAGCACTTGGAAGAAATAGAACTGAAATTTATTGTTTGGATTAAGCCTGTTAGTTTTGCTACAAAACCAGTAACACCCTACTTAAAAAGCGTTCGTCACATTACCCCAACAATTTCAAGTTTGCCCGCTCAGCGCTCAGCAACGTAGTAATGTAGTAATGTAATAATCTAATAACGTTCCTCTTTATCGATTGCGATTTTTCTGCCTCTCATTGTTTATAGGGTTCATTACTCCTAGTCCACATGTTCTGTCATTTAGGATGTGATCTTCATCATCGGATTTCGATTTTATCAATGCCAACGTCTGCTATTTTCACTGTTTAAACCTCCTACCTTTCAGTAGATTAGTTGTTATCAAGCATTCATCTATAAAAAGTGAGTTTCATCATGACATTACAAGATAACATTGAGAAAATAGTCACCCACCCTCACCTTTCTCCAAAGCAAAAATCGAATTATTTAGCATTAGAAGCTGAAAACAGTCTGCCTTATGTGCCGGTGTCTGAACGGGTAAATAATGCCATGAAACAAGGTATTATCTGCGATATGTTTGAAGGTCATGCGCCATTTAAACCGCGTTATGTGTTGCCAGATTATGCCAAATACCTGCAGCAAGGATCTGAGTATTTGGAGCTGTCGCCCGCCGAAGACTTTGATGACGCCTTAAATGCATTAACCATTCTTTATTTTCATGTGCCATCGGTGACGAATATCCCAGTTTACTTAGGCCAATTAGATACGTTATTAATGCCTTTTACACAGGGGCTTGATGCTGAAGCCATCTATCGTAAGCTCAAGCGGTTTTGGATATTACTCGACCGCACGTTACCCGATGCGTTTATGCATGTGAATATTGGCCCAACAGATAACATTATTTGCCGAACCATTTTGCGTATAGATGCAGAATTACAACAAATAGCCCCCAACCTAACCTTCATGTATGACCCTGCCGTAACGCCAGATGATTTATTATTTCAGACCACCAGCAATATTTGTCAATGCGGTAAACCTCACATTGCCAACTATCCGCTACATGCCGACGCCTTCGATGCTCGTGGTTTTGGGATTGTCAGTTGTTATAACGCATTACCGTTAGCTGGCGGAGCCAATACCTTGGTGCGCGTTAACCTCAAAGAAGTCGCTCTAAACGCTAACAGTATTGATGATTTTTTTGCCCAAACGCTGCCATATTACAGCCAACTCGCATTCGAGCTTATTGAAGCTCGTTCTGCATTTTTACACCAACAATCTCATTTCTTTGACAGTTTTTTAGTTAAGGAACAGTTGATCGATGAATCTCGCTTTGCACCTATGTTCGGTATTTATGGTATGGCTGAAGCGGTCAATATTTTACAAGCCTTACTACCTAGTGCTGCTGAGATTACAACTGCTAATGTCGCAAGCAAACTCAATACAGGTTACGGCCATAACCCAGATGCAAATGAACTTGGACTTAGAATATCTGCAGCTTTAGACAACATAGTAAAGTCGACACCAGTCACTTACGGTTATAACGGTCGCGCCTTATTGCATTCTCAAAGTGGCATTAGTTTGGATAAAAATGTCACCCCTGGCGTGCGTATTCCCTATGGCTCAGAACCAGACCCCATTAGTCATATTCAAGCACTAGCTAAACATCATCAATATTATACTGCCGGAATCAGCGATATTCTAACCATAGATGAAACCGTTAAAGCTAATCCTCAAGCGATGTTCCAACTCTGTAAAGGCGCCCTTAGTTCAGGTTTTAGAGAGTTTAGTGCCAACGTTGCTAATAACGATTTAGTCCGTGTTACTGGTTATATGGTTAAACGCTCGGACATTGAAACTTTTAAGCAATGCGGTTCACGCACCAACACCACAGGGTTAGCTGCTGAAGCCGCAATAAATACGGGGATATTTCAACGCCAAGCTCGAGTAATTGCTCACGAACAGGCTCCTTTTATTCATGAGTAAACATGCCTTTGTCAGTCAAATACTGCCATTTTCCTGTGTCGACGGGCCTGGCAGTCGTTTGGTGATATTTTTGCAAGGCTGCAACTATCAATGCAAAAATTGTCATAATCCTCACACCATCAGTTTGTGTGATGCTTGTGGTGACTGCATTGATAGCTGCCCTGAACAGGCGTTGAGTCTTATTCATTCACAAGCTTTGCCGTTACCCCAAATGCGGTCACAAGAAATGTCGTTACATGGAGATCCAATACCAGTTAATCATTCACCATGTAATTCTCCAAGTAAGCCCCATATTGTCTGGGACAGCACCAAATGCAGTCAATGCGACACTTGCCTTGCGGTATGCCCTAGACAATCGACGCCTAAAACGTCTCATTACACCGTTGAGCAAATGTTAGAGGTTATCTACGGACAACGTCATTTTATCAATGGAATTACACTCAGTGGCGGCGAAGCGAGCTTACAATTGCCTTTTATTATTGAGCTTTTTAGTGCGATAAAGTCCTCAGAACATTTATCCCATCTGAGTTGTATGCTCGACACCAATGGCAGTTTGAGCTCAACAGGTTGGCATAAGCTACTGCCATTTTTAGATGGCGCAATGGTTGATTTAAAAGCATGGCAACAAGATACCCATCATTACATCACAGGGCGTGATAACCACCCGGTGTTTACGTCAATCGAGTTACTGACTCAGCACAATAAATTGTATGAAGTAAGACTGTTACACATTCCCGGGATCACAGATTATGAGCATGATATTGACGCCCTAGGCGGGTATTTATCTAACCTCCCCACGGAGACTCGGGTGAAGTTAAATGCGTTTCATCATCATGGTGTTAAAGGCATAGGCTCTACATGGCCACAATGTACTCAAGCGGATATAGCGCGTTTAGCAAATCAACTTACTCAGCGAGGAGTAACCAATATCGTCTTACCGTCGCTGTATATCTAAACTCTATATTTAGCGCCTATAGGTAACGTCTATATGCAACTGAGGTTGAATAAATGGCTAACACGGCTTTGCTTCGATTTAATGTTAAATAAATCCGATGATAAAGTACCATTTAATCAATACATAAAATCGTATTGGTACGGTTAACGACTGCAAAGTAATATTTGTTCATACAGCCAACGATGAGCAGGGTCGTTCATGCTTTGCCGATGCCACACAAGGCTATAAGCAACTTTGCCATAATCGATCGGTAACGGTTTGATCAGTAATCCTTGGGCTTGCTTGGCTATTGAGGCCCAGTGGCGCGAACAGGTAAATAGCAGTTCACTGTGATGGCACATTAACGCTGCGCTGCCAAAGTCAGGTACCGAAATCGGTATCGCCCGTTTTTTTGATTGCTGTGCCAGTAAAATATCAAAAAATGGTGTGCTCAAATCAGTATCTGTTATGCCGATATGGCTGAAATTTAAGTAGTCATCAAGGCTAATAGTCTGCTTTGAAGCCAATGGATGGCTAGCACTCATTAGGCAGACCATTTCATCGTTGATTAAGGTTTCCCAGACTAAGTCTTCATCGATATTGGTTGGTTGGCTTAAGTCATGTGGCAAAAGAATAAAATCCAACGAGCCCTTTACTAAGCCGTCAAAGCCGATGTTGTCTTTATTGTAAATATCGATATGGATATTGGGCGCTAAGTTGAGAATATGTGCCGTTAATGTGGCGGCTAATAACTCAAATGTGCTTTCGCGCATCGCCAGCGAAAAGCTACCTTGATAATGTTGTGGCTTGAACACATCCTGGTTCATGATCTGATTCATATCATTAATCATCTGCTTAACACTTGGGCCTAGTCGTCGTGCTAATGCAGTGGCGATGAGTGAATTGCCATGACGATAGAATAATTCATCATGCAAACTTTCTCTTAGCTGACTTAAGGTTTTACTCACCGACGATGGGCTTAGACATAACCGTTCAGCACAGACTGTGACACTAAGGGTATCAAGCATCACATGCAAAGTGATCAAGTGTTTCATACTGATACGTGAAAGCTTGGCCAATTCCATTGCGAATTACTCTTTATAAGTCATGTATTTGTTTACGAAAATATAAACCTAAATCACTTTGCGGTATACGCTTCACAAGCATAATCAAGACCCGCTTCACATTGCTAACGGTTAAATATAATTTTTACCGAAATCAGCTCTGTTTTTTTATTCATCTAATGTGGTTTTATGCACAGACTTGTCGATTACACGCTCAAAAATCTTACTAGTAACACCAATATTGTTTGTTCGGTTTAGCGATTGTGACAGTTAATGTAGTCATTTTTGTCTTTTGCGCCATTTATGACACGGTTAAAACATGACTTATAGTGTGGCTCATGTAAAAAGCTATCTAGCAACTAATCACGAAATAAGTTTTTATTTTTAAAATCAAATGCTTAAATTGAATCAGGTTGTTTATTATCATCTAACCGATATTGGCCTAGCTATTGCTATTATTAAGTATGCTTGCAATCTATTTTACAGATTAACGCTAACTTAACTTAATCATTATTGGAGTAATAACATGACTGACTCTATTGTTTCTTTCCCGCAATTAAACCGCCCAGCCCCTGCGTTTAATGCAAAAACAACACATGGCATGCGTTCACTTACAGATTATAAAGGCAAGTGGCTAGTGTTGTTCTCTCATCCTGCAGATTTTACCCCTGTTTGTACTACTGAGTTTATTGGGTTTGCTCAACGAGCTGAAGAATTTGCCCACATCAACACAGAATTATTAGGTTTATCCATCGACAGTGTTCATTCTCACATCGCTTGGGTACGTAACATTGAAGAAAACTTTGGCGTTGACATTACCTTCCCGATTATTTCCGACTTATCAATGGAAGTGGCTAAAGCTTACGGCATGATCCAACCCGGTGCGAGCGACACATCTGCCGTGCGCGCAACCTTTATTATCGATCCCGAAGGTGTGTTACGTGCCATGGTGTATTACCCAATGAGCAATGGTCGTTCTATAGATGAATTTGTTCGATTAGTAAAAGCGCTGCAAACCAGTGATGCCAATGGCGTTGCAACTCCAGAAAACTGGCAGCCTGGCGATGACGTTATAGTGCCACCGCCAGCAACTACTGCTGACGCTAAAGCACGATTATCCCAAGGTTACGATTACGTAGATTGGTATTTCAGTAAGAAGTCTCTTTAACACGTTGCAAGCTCAGGGACGCTTAGTCCCTGTGCACTATTTAACAGGAGCTTGTGATGATTTCAACATTTAGTGTCCATGAATTTTTAGATGAAGACAGTGAAACGTTCACTTATGTCGTTGCTGATAATACAACATCGTTTGCTGTCATTATTGACCCTGTTTTAGACTTTGATTATAAATCAGGTCGAACAGACACACGAAATGCTAATCGGGTTTTACATTGGATTGAACGTCAAGAGCTAACCGTAAAATGGATACTTGAAACCCATGCTCATGCCGATCATTTATCTGCTGCCAGTTATTTACGTGACAAAATTGGTGGCCAAATTGGTATTGGCGAGCACATCACCAAAGTACAACAGACCTTTAAAAAGGTATTTAACCTAGACGCTAGCTTCTTGCCTAACGGTAGCCAATTTGATCATCTATTTAAACATAATGAGCTGTTACAAGTCGGTAATATGACCATTCGTGTTATGCACACACCGGGTCACACTCCGGCTGATCTTGCTTATATTATTAATGAGCAGGCCGCCTTTGTTGGAGACACCATTTTTATGCCCGACGTGGGTACCGCCAGATGCGATTTCCCCGGTGGGGATGCCAATACTTTGTACGATTCAATTCAAACATTATTTACCCTACCAGAAAGCACTGATATCTATGTGTGTCATGACTACCCTACTGAAGGGCGCGGACATCAATTTAAAACTCAAGTTATCCAACAGAAACAGCACAATATCCATGTGAATGACACAATGACCAAATCTACTTTTGTGACGCTTCGTCAACAACGAGACGCCACATTGCCCATGCCCAGGCTGATATTGCCCGCGATTCAAATCAATATTCGCGCAGGGCAAATGCCTGCACCTGAAGACAACGGCACTGTGTATTTAAAAATCCCGATTAACCTGCTTTAAGCTTAAGAGTAATCATGATGATACAAGCAATCATTGGCGCATTATTAATTGGTTTAGTGCTCAGTGTATTAGGGTCTGGTGGCTCTATTCTTACCGTTCCGGTGTTGCTTTACCTTATTGGAATGCAACCCCAATTAGCTATCGCTTCGTCATTGTGCATTGTGGGTGCCATCAGTTTAATCAGCAGTATGGGCTTTATTAAGCATAAAAAGGTCTCTTGGCCTCATGTGCTTTTGTTTGGTTTACCGGGCATGGCAGGCACCTATTTAGGCGCATGGCTAAGCAGCTTTTTTAGTAGCGACATACAACTTACTGTGTTTGTCATTTTGATGCTCATCGGCGCGGTGATGATGTGGCGAAATCAATCTAGCCGCTATAAAGCGGGCAAACTGAATATTGCTAAAATCTTGGCGCAAGGATTAGCGGTTGGGGTTGTCACCGGTTTTGTGGGTGTAGGTGGTGGTTTTTTAATTGTGCCTGCACTGGTGTTACTTGGCGGCATTGAAATGTCGCTGGCGATTGGTACCAGCTTACTGATTATTTCAATGAACTCACTGGTCGGTTTTGCTAAATATTACTCATTACTTTCAAGTAAAGGGTTTGAGTTCGATTGGTCGATTATTGCCATCATGATTGCTGGCGGACTTGTAGGCAGTATTGTCGGCCAATGGATAAACCAATATTTACCCAAAGCAGTTTTACAAAAAATATTTGCCGTGTTTTTAGTGCTAATGGCGCTATTCATTGTAACTAAATCCATTATTTGACATCACGAGGTACACATGAAAACTGCCCAAGAATACATAAGTGAGATTAAAACCCACATTATTGAAGTGAGTACCCAAGAATTGCTGACGGCAATGCTTAACCCTGATGTGATCATTATCGATGTTCGTGAGCATGATGAGTTTACGACGGGCCATATAGAGGGTGCAGTGAATTTTCCTCGTGGCGTATTAGAGATGAAAATACACGAGCATCCTTTAGTCAGTCATCACTGTGAGTGGGTATTGGCATTAAATGAATTAGCTGATAAGGACATATACCTTATTTGTCGAACCGGTGGCCGTTCTGCACTGGCTGCTGCATCATTACAGGATATGGGCTTTAGCAAACCTATGTCTGTCGCCGGTGGCATGATGCAATGGCAACAAGATGGCTTTCCATTGGTGCCTCATAAGAAATAAATTAACTTAACATGAGTTAGCGTTATGTGGCTCATGGCTTATTATTTACTGATGGCTGCGGTTAATGGCTAACGGTATTAATTGTTAACGGTGCTAATGGCTGATTGTGTATTCACTTTTAGAGTTGGTTAAGCGGGATTTTAAGATAGTAGTTATCCCTACCTTCAGCTATTGGCATATTACCCGCACGAATATTAATTTGAATTGCGGCTAATAATAGTTGTTGTATCTCAGAGCCAATATGGCGTTGTTGATGCCGTTTAATAAACTCTGCTAGAGTGACTTTCCCCCCTACCACACTGTTATAGCGTTTTTGGGCAATCACCGATGTTTCTAACCCATTATCTGCACGTTTTTGTGCATGTGGATCATGGCCAACAAATACCCTAGTGCAATTTGGTAATGCCAATATTCGTTGTATTGAATGGTACAAGGTTATTGCGCTGCTATTAGGGAAATCAGCATTAACGGTGCCTAACTCCGGCGTAGACAAAGTATCGCCAACAAACACAACATCTTCAATAAGATAACTCACGCAGGTTGGTGTATGACCCGGTGTATGCATAATGTGAATATCTAAATGCCCCAGTTTAATGAGTTCTTCATCCACAAATAATTGTTCAAATTGCTCGCCATTACATTTAAAACTATCATCAAGATTCAGTAATCGCTTAAAGGTATGCTGAACTTTGGTGATGTGCTCGCCAATTCCGGTCATCCCTCCGCGTTTTTTCTTGATATAACAGGCCGCAGAAATATGGTCGCTGTGGGCATGGGTTTCTAAAATCCATTCAACTTCAAATCCATGTTCATCGATATGCTCAATGATGCTATCAGCAAAACTCGTGCTTATGGTGCCAGACGCCATGTCAAAATCTAAAACAGGATCAATAATCGCACATTGACGGGTAGCAATATCTGTCACCACGTACGTAATCGTATGGCTAGCTTGATGATAAAAAGGATCGATACGGATTCTACTCATGACACATTAACTCCCAACACAATACACAGGTATTTGTCAGATAAAGCCTCAGATTAATATTGGTAATATTCTCAACATCATTGAGTCAATGACTGAGGAGGGTTAATCACTACAGCATGATGTTAAATTAAACCATTAATGTAAACTGCGGATTAAGTCGCAACAAACAGCGAATTAATAAGCATTATATGATTTAAGCTCCGAAGAATAAGGCTTAATGATAAAGCCTTATTCACGCGGTGGTCTGCTAGTGTTCATTTTCGGCTATGGTTTTCGACTATGGCTTAGCAGTAACCGATGATGCAGGTGTTTCGATATCTTTTTTCAGTGAAAATGCGCCACGAATATCACCAAGGGAAAAGTTAATCGCTTTATCATCTGGATAGGTTTTGCTCAGCAATGCACTCACTTCCGGTTCAATATTACTGCCATGGCAACCTAAACATAATTGTTGCGCTGGTATGGCCTTCATATAACGAAACTGAGTTTTACCTTCATTGACGATAAACTCACTTGCCACTATGGGCTTATCTTCAGGTTGTTGTCCGGAGGCATTCACCAGCTCAAATTGCTGTAATTGCGATAACTCCCATTCATCTGGCGTATTGTCTGAATTACGCACACGCAAACTTGTTCGAGTCAGTGTCCAGCCCTCTTTCGAGTTTTCAGCGGCAATGGCAGGTGCAACCGATTTACACACCGACACCGCATTGATTAAGCCACCTTGTTTAATTGCAGCCTGTAACTGACCTTTTAACGCTTGGCTAAATTCGGCAATACGTTGATTAGCCTGTTGCTCAAGCACCTGCTGTTCCGTTAGTGATTCAGCATGGCAAAGGCTGCTCATGCCAGCAATCACTAATAACGCACTGATGTTACGTGCATTTAAAACCGTTTTTTTGTGCTTTGATGTTAATTTCATTATTTGTCATCCTCGTCTTCAAGTCGGGCAATTCCCATTAACTTAAGGGCATAATTTTCGTACATGGGTTCACTACTGCCAGGGCACCGTTCGGTCATAAGCGCTATAACACAATGAATACAAAGCTTGTGCCATATCACGCTAGTAAGGTTTAATCGCTTAAAATCATTAGCTTAAACAATATTGAAATTAACAGGATGCCCATGCTAGGTTGTTGAGTGACAAATATGACATCATAATGACATTTATCGTGCTATTAATGTCATTATAAAGGTTGGCCGATTAATATAAATCGCAAGCGAGAGTAACCAATGAACAACACCACCGTTGTACAATCTATGATAAACGCCATTGATAAACCGGCGATTTTTATTACTCCCGATTATGTGATCCATGCGGTTAACCAAGCCTATAGAGAAACCTATGATGCCGACGTCATTTTAGGCCAAAGTAAATGCCATCATATCTCTCATCACAGTGACCAACCTTGCGATAAACACGGTGAGGAATGCCCGTTATTACAATGCCAGAGTACTAACCGAGCTGCCAGTGCAGTGCATATTCACAGCACAGTGCAAGGTAAGTCTTACTGCGACATTTTAATGAAACCCATAAAAGATAACAGTGGCATGGTATTGGGGTTTCTAGAGATTTTAGATGCTATAGATTACGCATCGACGGAATCAAAAAAAGGCACTATGGTCGGTCAGTCAGCGCCATTTAAACAGATGCTCAACAGGATTAATCGAGCATCTCAATCCAATATAGCGGTACTGTTACAAGGTGAAACTGGTTCAGGTAAAGAGTTAGTCGCTAAAGCGGTACATCAGGCCAGCAACCGAAATGATAAACCATTTGTGGTGATTGAATGTACTGGGCTGAGTGAAAACCTGTTTGAAAGTGAGCTGTTCGGTTATGAAAAAGGTGCATTTACAGGGGCGACAAGCAGTAAAAAAGGCTTGATTGAAATAGCGCACGGTGGAACGGTGTTTTTTGATGAAATTGGCGATGTACCGATGAACATGCAAGTGAAGTTACTCAGGTTACTTGAAACCCAGTGTTATCGTGCCGTCGGCGGATTAAAACAGAAACGTTCTGACTTTAGGCTAGTCAGTGCCAGCCATAAGAATTTACTCGATTTAGTAGAAAAAGGTGAATTTAGGCGCGACCTGTATTACCGCATTGCAGGGTTTCCGATTTACTTACCCTCGTTACGTGAGCGTTATGATGACATTCCAACGCTGGTGAATCACTTTATAAAATATTCTGATTACAAGCATAAAAAGTTTTCGAGCAATGCATTAACTCTTTTGGGTCGTTATGCATTTCCGGGAAATATTCGCGAATTGAAAAATATTATTGAGCAATCGGCACTTATCGCCAATGAGGATGTTATACACAGCAGTGATTTACCTGAAAGCGTTCAACTTAGTCGCACATCTACGGATGAAACAATTGCTGTAAAACTTAACACCGAACTGATGACGTTAGATGACATGGAATGTGCGTACCTTTCGCAGGTATGTGAGCAATATGCAGGATCGCCAGCCGAACTAGCGATAACGCTTAATATCAGTGTGCGTACCTTATATCGAAAATTACAACGCTATGGTTTAAAGCTTAGCTAGCCACCACAGCGCTGTGACAAAACATGCCTAGTGATCATTAATGAGCAATTAGTGGATGTTTTTTATTACAGCAACGTTTCATTGTAGTTGTTTCATTCGCGAATTCAGATATAGACTCGCAGCAACGTTTATGTGTCCCCGAGTCAGATTGGTTATGACAGTCTTCTTCACCATGAGCGTGTTGATGATCATGCTCATGGTTACAGCAACCACCATTGGCTTTCTTAGCAATATTATTGATTGATGGTCGCCCCTGACTTGCCTCGGTAAATGGCTCACAGTCCGCTAAATGACCACTAGCAAAATACTCTATTGCTGTGCGACCATTTTTTGCGTGAAATACACTCAACTGTTGGCTTAATAACTTAGATAAAAGCTGCTGGCCAATGTTGCGTATGATGACGCGATCCGCTCCATTTTCCAGTATCATACTGACCAATTGTTGTTTACCTTCACATCCTTCTGTTAATGCTGGGTTGGCAAAGCTCCCTTTTACTTGGCCTTGCTCATCCATAAATAGCATCTCATCGGCACGGCTAAAGTGGTTGGCAATATGTTGGTCTTTCATTGGTATAGCGGTAATCATAATTTCTCCTCCGGTGCATTTTTCATTAACAGTGCTTTACCGTGGGTTAAACAGTCCATTAATTTAAAACGCGCAGATTTAAGTACATTGGCTAACGTTTGGCGCGACACTCCTATTTGAATAGCCGCGTGCTGTTGTTGCATTTTCAATAAATCAACCAAGCGTAATGCTTCAAACTCATCGCTATCTAACGTAATCTGTTCGGGTTGCTTCATCGGAATACCATTGGGCTTGAAACAACTGTTGGCAGGGACACCACAGATTGTTCGTTGAATTTTGGTCTTGGCATAATCGGCTTAATTTATTGGCATATGCTATATATACGCCAATAAATAGCATATGCCAATAATGATTTTGATTATGGTTTAAGTTTTGTGACGCGTGACATTATTTATGATGACAAGTATTTTACCTGTCATAAGGCGTGCGAGGATTAAACAAAACGATGAAGGATGGTAAATGGATTGACTTAAAAAAAATGGAAATCCTTTTCCATAAAATACCATGTTATTACATGATATGAGTCTTTGTGGTTTTCTTGGGAGCACCTACAAAGTGGCTCGAGATAATCCTTTATCTACATGATGAACTTGTTATGTTTACGACCAGTGCACGTGAGTTATTTTCCAACGACCATCCGCTTGTTTAATTAACACAAGCGTTTCCATGGTCATTGAGTCAATACTTTTACCTTTATATTCACCTTGGGCGTGACTTATTGACGTTGAAATAGCAATGTCACCCGTAATCGTTATTTGGTGTTCTTTTGGCGTTATGGTTAACCCTTTTAAGTAGGCCATATCCGCAAGCATGTGATGATTGGCATACTCCGTAAGTGAACGTTCTACTTTTCCACCTTCATAAATTTGCACATTGGCTGCTAATGACTGCCTGACAATAGCCTCGTTGCCCATTTGTAATGCAGCATGAAATTGTTTGACGACATTACCCGCGGCGGAATCAACACCGATAAACGCTTTTTGTTCTATGGGGTGAGTTTCATCACCATGGGCAAAGCTCAATGAGCTTTGTCCTGCTGACATCAGTAATATCCCGGTCGTTATGAGTATTGTTAAAGGGCTATTTTTCATTTTTATCTCTCTGTTAATGTATAGTGATTATCCAAGGCTCATAGGACCTAGCACGCTCGAAAGTACCGCTGTTGTCGCTAATATCAGTACTGCTATTAATGCTTCTAATCCAATCGATTTTTGTAGTTTTTGTTTTGCGAGTGATGTGTTCGCAATCGTTAATTTCGGTACTAAAACCAATTTATGCCATGCTGCTATAAGCAAAATGATAGCCACCAAACAGAGCTTGATGGTGACCGCAATACCATAATTGGAACTGAATAATTCAGTGGGACTATCAAACAACATCCACACCATTCCCATGCCTGAAAGCAACACTAGAATGACAATCACTATGCCTAAACGACCAAATGTATCCATGACATTTTTTATGACGATGTTGTCATAGACGTTGTCATTACTGTGGTCATCGGTGCTACATAATTTCCATAATGGATAAAAAGCGCCTATCCAACTGCCAATGATTAACACGTGTATCAATATTAAGCCTTGAGCAAGCAATCCCAGTTCAGTGCTGTGGCCAATAAAAGTAAACGTGACAGCAATTAACAGACAGCTGAGAATCGCTAATACCGCAAAAAACGTTTTGATATAGCGGTTCTTATGTAACAGTAAACCACTAGCCACTAGCATTAACCCAAAGCCGATTAAGCGCCAAAACACCGTTTGCCCTACCTGGGTTGGCCACAGAAAAGCATGCATCTGCGCATCGAATATTCCCATCAAGCCACTTTCAGCAAAAGCCCCTACTTGAGCAAAATAGTTGATACTGACGGCAATCAACCCCAAAACGGCACCTACGCCGGTATATTTTGCAACGCTAATACCAAGGTTCGGTTGACCCTTAATGAGATATTGCATCAATGTGCCGCCAATAACGGCGGCAACACTCAGATAGATAACCCATTTAGATATCAACACCGATATTTCAAATACGGTTAATATCATGTTTACTCATCCACTTATTGATGTGCAGTGTGCTCGCTAGTCTCATGCTCCATTGTCATAGGCGGTGCACTGCGAGTGTTTATGCCAGAGTCGTGAAGCATAAAGCTCATGTTGCCTTTCATCTTATGACCGTCATCACCCATGATCATCCAGTTAACCGTGTAATTAGCTGCGCTTAATGCTGGCAGGGTGAATGAAAATGCTGCTTGGCTGGTCGCACTTGAAGGTAATGTTAGCGGTACGCTTTGCTGCTTCTCATCTTGCATTGTTAATTTGACCAAACGTACCGGAGCCGTAAAGGTCAGTTCAAGCGTTGTTGGGGCTTGACTTAGCATGGCACCGTTAGCGGGCATAGAACTGCCCAGTCCGACATGAGCAAATGCTGAAGCACTCAGGAATAGACTTGTTACGACTAAAACGTTGTTAAATAATTTCATGATATTTCCTTTTATATTGTTTTTAACGATCGAAAAACGGTTTACATAAATGATTAAATATTGGCTTAGCTAACATCTTGGCGCCAAGCTTATAACTCAGTGTACGAACGAGGACTTAGAACCACGCTCTAAAACCAATAACAAACTGGGTTTCTTGTGTATCTTCCCCTTCACTTCGAGCGTAATCGGCGGTATTACCGAGCTTCTGACGCCAATCCACACCGATATAGGGTGCGAACTCTCGAACAATCTCGTATCTCAATCGCAGCCCAGCACTGACGTCAGATAAGCCTGAGCCTATTCCAAGTTCAGCATCGTCCTTACCAAATAAATTAACTTCTACTTCAGGTGTTAATATCCACTTTTGAGTGATTAACAGTTCATATTCTGCACTCAAACGCATAGCCGTACGGCCTTGTTCACCGATGAATAAAGCCGCGTCAATATCAAAAAAATATGGCGCTAACCCTTGAACCCCAATCACAGCCCAATTACGGTTCGGAGTCGGTTTGATATCGGTTTTAATACCGAATTGTACATCCCAGTATGGTGCGATGGGCTTACTGTAAAGAGCCTGAATTTCAAGGTCTTGCTTATCACTATTTGAATATTCACCTTCGGTTTTAAGCCACAACTTATTCAAATCGTAACCTAACCAGGCTTGTGCACTAAACTGGGTGGGATCTTGCGGATCCACGCCTTTTTCAAATTGATCCAGCATGACTTTGGTTAATAGAGGATCATCATTACCGCCGGCAAACACAGCTGAGCTAGTCAATGAGGCGCTCAGACTCAACAGTCCCAAGGCCATTAAATTCGTTTTATTCATCTGTATTCCCCTTATTTCACCACGACTTTTCTGAACATGCCTGGCATGTGGAATAACAAGTGGCAATGATATGCCCATTGCCCTTTGGCATCGGCGGTGACTAAGTAACTGATCTTAGAGCCCGGCTGAACTAATACCGTGTGCTTACGGGGAATAAAATCAGCATCGCCTGTCTCTAACTCACTCCACATACCATGCAAATGCATAGGGTGAGTCATCATCGTGTCGTTCACTAAGGTGATCCGCAGTCTTTCTCCGTATTCAAACTCTAATGGCGCGGCGTCCATAAATTTCACCCCATTTACAGACCACATGTATCGGTTCATATTGCCGGTTAAATGCAGTTGAATTTCGCGGCTAGGTTGGCGCGTGTCGTAGGTAGGATGTAAGCCTTTAATATCGCCATAAGTTAATACTTTGCGATTAAATTGTTGTTGATGGTCACGCAGTCCTATCCCGGGATCGTGTAAACCACTTTTTGGCGCATCGGCACGCATATCCACTTGTGGGCCGAACTCGGTGTTAATGTGTTTAATTTCATTGTTACTGCCAAAGCCTGCAAGCCCTAGTCCTGAGACTGTCGCTTTCGCAGCGTCCATAGCCATTTTGCTGTGATCCATGCCTGACATATCACCGCCACCCATAGCCATCTTGCTATGATCCATGCCTGACATCTCACCGCCGTCCATAACCATCTTGCTGTGGTCCATGCCAGGCATATCACCGCCGTCCATAGCCATCTTGCTGTGGTCCATGCCTGACATATCACCGCCGCCCATAGCCATCTTGCTATGATCCATGCCTGACATATCACCGCCACCCATGTCCATTTTGCTATGATCCATACCACTCATATCCATGCCCATATCACTGTGGCCAAGGACTGGCCTTGGATCCATTGGGGGAATAGGAGCATGTAAACTGGCATCTGAGGTAAGGTTACCTACCGTAAAGCCGGTACGGTCGATACTCTGAGCAAAAATACAATAGGCATTATCAACCTCTGGCTCAATAACCACATCATAGGTTTCAGCAACACCGATTCGAAATTCATCCACAGAAACCGGTTGAATGTTCTGACCATCACTGGCGACAACACTCATTTTGAGACCCGGTATACGCACATCAAATATGGTCATCGCAGAACTATTTATAAAGCGTAAGCGCACCTTCTCACCTTGTTCAAACAACCCTTGCCAGCCCTGTTGCGGAGGATTGCCATTCATTAAATAGGTGTAAGTTGAACCCGTAACATCAGATATGTCTCTGTCACTCATGCGTGCGTTATTCCACATCGAACGAGCGTTCCACGTATTGGCTAAGCCATTTTTATTCACGTCAGAGAAAAAATCCATTACCGTACGCTCACGGTAATTATAGTAATCGGCTTGTTTCTTTAATTTGGCATAAATGTTTTCAGGGGCTTCGTCAGACCAATCAGACAGCATGATCACATAGTCACGGTCATATATGACCGGATCGGGGGTCGCTGGATCAATCACAATAGCGCCGAATAAACCGGTTTGTTCTTGATAGCCTGAATGACTGTGATACCAATATGTGCCACTTTGCTGGACGGTAAATTGATACTCAAATGTTTCACCGGGTTTAATGCCATCAAAGCTAAAGCCAGGCACACCGTCCATTTCGGTGGGTAAAATAATACCGTGCCAGTGAATAGAACTATCATGGTCGAGATTATTTTTTACTCTTAAGGTGACTGTTTCACCTTCTTTCCAACGTAATAACGGCGCGGGCAGTAATTGGTTTACCACAGTCGCTCGAGCAGATTTTCCGGTAAAATTAACCATTTTATAGTCAATTGATAAGTCAAACACTTTGCCAGAAAGCTGGCTCAACGATTGGCTTAACGCATTGGCAAAGGCATTTTTAGGGAAAGGGATCGACATCAATGCCAACATGGCGGATGCACCAAACACAAACCGGCGTCGGCTGTTGTTGAGTTCACTGTTTGTCGTTTGAATCATGGGTTTTATCATGTATTGAGATTTCATTGCACAGACTCCTCAAGCGAGTTCACTTGGGCGTAAACCTGGCTACTGCCATCATTTTTCAACAGTAAGACTTGGTATGGCATAAATTTATCTTGGTACTCCATACCTGGGCTGCCCACAGGCATAGCGGGTACGGTTAGGCCGATAGCATCTTTAGGGGGGGTGGCTAAAAAACGACTAATGAATTTTGCAGGGATATGCCCTTCAAACACATAACCTTGAGATGACACTGCGGTATGGCAAGATTGCATTGAAGCAGGAATACCCTTTGACTGTTTAAACTCATAAAGGTTGTTAATATTGTGGGCATTAACACTAAATCCACGCTCACTAATATGCGTTAGCCATTTTTCACAACAGCCACAATTGGCATCTTTATAAACAGTGAGTAATGGCGCCGTAGTGTCGGGCTCCGCTGCATTGGCAGGTAACATCCCTCCCATAATTTGCAGAATAAAAATAGTACCTATGACACGAAAAAAACGAATAGAATTGCGATATAGAGCAGACATAATATTGCCTCCAAATCAAATTTCGTCACATTAAACAACGCGGTTTAATGTCAGTTTATTAACCGAAAAAGTTAAAAAATTGAAACTACATGATTGGCTAGGACAGTTAGCAAAAAAAAGGCGTAACTGTGCCTATGTTAGGCAAATATTGGAGGACGGTATAAAGATGAAAAATACTGAGGCATTAGTGCTGAGGTAAACATTGTTGCAGAATTAACTAAGCTGACTTCTGATTTAAGCGTTGGCATTGCCATCGTTAAACCTACAGATAAACATGAGCCGACAGGACAATGGCAAGTTTGAGCACAACAATTATCACTCTCATTATCACTCATATTATTCATGGCATTCTTTTGCATATTCATGTCATGACAAGCATTGTTATTATCTGTCGATAATGTTGACTTTGTCATTGAGCTCATTGGCATATTAGCTGACATAATCACAGACGCAAAAGCCTGACCGACAAACGTCAGTAAGACAAACATCATGATTAAGTGGGCTTTACGCAAAATATACTCTCCAAAAACAACAGCAAATAGAATAGTGAAATGTATTATCTTAAACAAGGGTTATTTTAACTTGTTTTACTTAGTATTGACTATAAACCTACGTGCAGCACATAGGTCAAGCAAGTTTTTATAACGATAGAGCGCTATGTAAGCGCCCTATCGATTTTGACTATTGTTGCATCATTTGACTGTGTTGTTTCATGATAATAGCCATTAACTCTTCGTGATTAACTAATTTCACGTTTTCACCTTTTACGCTGGCGCGGTCTAAGGTTATCATCGGTGATGCAATAAATTTCTTTGCATTAGTTGAAGAGAAAATTTCTTTGCTACGCACTTGAATATCTTCATCTTTAGTTAGATGTAAACTCCAATATAACGCATCGGATTTAATAAAATTCGTATCGTCTGCTCCTGATGAAAACACATCATAAAACTGTAATTCTATTAGATGTTGACCAGGAGACACCTCCATTTGGGCACTATTTGATACCGATTTACCATCGATCGCGGTAAAAATTAAATAGTCAGGTAATGAAATTGTGGCAGCCATAGATACTGAGCTAGCTAAAGATAATAGTGTGATCGCAATGAATTTTTTCATAATAAACTCCGTTAACTTTTTGATACTTATAGTTTTTGATGCTTATAGTTGAAGCAACAAAAATCTTTATAAATTAATGTGGGTAACTAATAAAAATAAAGAATTAAGCTATCGGAGGTGGATTTTGGCTTACTAGAATGGTGGGAGTTGATGCCCATAAAGACGAACTCACTTTAGCACTTGTTAGTGGAGCATCGGTGAGATTTGTTGCTGATATCAAAAATGCATTCGCGACAGCATGACAATGGCTAATGCATTGACTCATATCGTTTAAACAACAGTCACCGTTAGTGTCGCAGTCACCTTGCATCATCGTTGATTGCTGCATGCTACTCGACTGCATATCTGACATAGCCATTTCATTAGACATAGCAAAACTTGGAACAAGTAATTGTCCAAGTAGTGAAATTATCATTGCTATGTTTAACAGCGTATTTCGCATTATGTCGGCCATATGATGAGTACGATTTAACATTAACAATTTAACTAGAGCGATAATCAGAGCTGAATCACATTTTAAGATTTAGCCATAGTTGAATGCCCTTTACCTTACATGTGCTATGGCAGAGTAATACCACTGTTACAATAAACCTTAGTAATAAAAAATCTTAGCATTTAATGCTGGGTAAGCATTTCCATTGGGTTGAATATTGAGGTGTGAGTAAATCACGGCGCATGGCCCATTTTTGTTGTATCCCTTGTGCAGCCAAAAACACTGTATCGCGGCCGTATCGTTGGTTGATGCCGTCAAGCGTGTCCATTAATGCATAATTAACCTTCGCGGTATTAAATAAATCAAATTGAAAATGTTTCTCGCTGGTTAAATCAACTAGGCCTACACCAATTTTGTAATAACGAACACCATTGCTAAATAATCTCGGGGCGGCGTCGGTCATGGCTTTGGTGAGTTCAATGGTGCAATTGGTTGGACATGGAAAATGGACGATAACTTTATAACTCACAGGCCGTTCGTCATGGGGCGAATTACTGGCAAATAACAACATGGTTTTACAATGTGAGCCTTGTTGACGAGCTTTACTTGCTGCGATGCCAACATGTTTACTCAATGCCTGTAATAGCGATTCAAAATCGCAAATACGTTCGCCCACACTACGGGTGGAGAAAATTTGTTTTTTATCTGCCCTAGCCTCATCCCATTGTTTACACACTTCTCCGTTAAGTTCGCGTACCGTGCGTTCAATTTCAATACTAAATTGTTTTCTGGCCAAACTGGGTGGCATAGAGGCGAGATCGTATGCGCTGCGAATATTCATCAATTCAAGCTTTTTACTGATGAGCCTGCCAATCCCCCACACCTCTTTTACGGCAAGTTGGCGTAAAATATCATTGCGTTGATGCGCAGTGTCGATAACGCACACTCCTTTGTATCCCGGGATTTTTTTAGCGGCGTGATTGGCTATTTTAGCTAAGGTTAACGTTTGCCCCATGCCCACACAAACCGCCAGGCGGGCTTCTTTCCAAACTGCGCGACGAATTAACTGACCCTGGGTATACAGGCATTTGATAGCAGGATAACTGTGTTTAAAAGACAGAAAGCTTTCATCGATGGAGTACACATGCTGTTCTGGCGCAAAACGGCCTATTATTGCCATCATCTTTGCCGATAAATCGGCATACAATTCATAATTAGATGAGCACACAATGACATTGCGCTGAACGCATAATGCTTTAGCTTGAAAGTAAGGCAAAAACTTCTCAATACCCGCCTCTTTTGCTTGCCGATTAGCAGCAACAATACAGCCATCGTTATTGCTCAGCACAATAATCGGTCTGCCGCGCCAGTCAGGGCGAAAAACCTGTTCTGCACTGCAATAAAAAGCATTGGCATCGACTAAGGCAAACATTGTTACCTAACCTTTTTTGCTGATAAGCAGTGGGCTTTGACGATGACAACGAATCGAGCGAATAACCACACCTTCAATACTAAAGTCATCATAGTCGCAGATGGTCACAGGTAAATGTTGCTCATTAGACGACATCAGCATTCGCCGATGCATGTCGAGAATTTTACACACAAATTCACCATTAAAATTAGCCACTATCACGTCGCCATTTCTAGCCGTTTCATGGCGGTCGACAATCAATAAGTCACCATCATATATTCCCACTCCTTGCATCGACTCACCTTGGGCTAAGCCGATAAAAGTGGAACTTGGATGCTGGATTAATATCTCATCAAGGCTGAGGCCTAACTGAAGATACTCAGCGGCAGGTGATTCGAAACCAGTAATGCCGGCGCTGGCTGCAATGGGAATAACGCGCATATGACAACCTCTAATATAATATATACTGTATAAAAACACACTGTATAAATAAACAGTATATATTAGCGTTAAATTTTGTCAGCGCAAGTTTATTTGCTTTAAATCGCGACAAGCGGCAGTTATTTTCAATTGTTAGCGTCATTTTTATTGCCTCTGCACAACGACATCGGTCCATAACTAAAGCTTCTTCAATGTAGCAAAGCGTCAATACATCAAAGTGATAGCTTCATTATTGATGAAATAATATGTCCAAGGTCAAAATATAATCAGTAAGCTTGGTCTACACTGTTAACAGGAGCAAAAATCAAGCTAACCTGTTTATAAAACAAACGAATATACTTATTTCATATTGGCTCGGGGGTCTAGCATGACACTCGCAACATTCCATATCGACATGCACGATGATAACTGCTTACTGAACCTTGCTGGTGATTGGCAATTAGGCCAAGCACCGCTAGGCGCAGATATTTGTGCTGAGCTGCCATCCAATTGCCAATCTATCACCTTAATCACCACAGAATTATCCCACTGGGATTCAAGCCTCGCCATTGCCTTATTACAATTATCTCGCTGGTGTGAGCAGAAAAAAATACCACTAGACACCCAACAAACACCTCAAGGATTGCAGCAATTACTGCAACTGGCTACCGATGTTCCTGTTTATCAACCCACTAATGATGGCGCTATTGGCGGATTGTGGCCGACCTTACGCCGAAGTCTTATTAAGCAAGGCTTACAGGTGCACGATGGATTAGTATTCGTTGGCGACTGTACCTTGGTATTAGGCCGTTGGTTGGGAGGTAAAGCGAGGACTCGTAGAAGTGATATTGTTTTTTTTATCGAACAGGCGGGGCCTAAAGGACTTGCGATTGTTACTTTAATTAGCCTGCTCGTGGGAATGATTTTGGCTTATTTAGGTTCGGTACAGCTGCGTCAATTAGGCGCCCAGGTATATGTGGCTAATTTAGTGGCTATCGGAATGGTGCGTGAAATGGGTGCTCTAATGACAGGCGTTATTATGGCCGGCCGAACCGGAGCTGCTTATGCGGCGCAGTTAGGCACCATGCAGGTTAATGAGGAAATTGATGCGCTGCGAGTAATGGGCATTCCTACCATGGAGTTTCTGGTTTTACCGCGATTATTAGCATTAATTTTCATTATGCCACTAATGTGTATTTATTCAGATGTAATAGGCATGCTTGGCGGTGCGTTAGTTGCTAACGGGATGGGCGTAAGTTATACCCAGTATATTTTGCAAACCCAGGTTGCGATTGATTGGGTAGATATTTCTACCGGTTTAATAAAGAGTTTAATTTTTGGGTTTTTAATTGCGATTGCGGGTTGCCAGGCGGGACTGCTTTGCGGACGTGACTCTAATGCCGTTGGCTTAGCGACAACCCAGGCTGTGGTTAAAGCCATTGTTTTTCTGGTTGTTGCCGATGCGGCACTTAATATCTTGTACGATAAATTAGGGATCTAGCCATGGTTGATGATGCCTTTATCAGTGTACGTAATCTTTCAGTCGGCTACGGCAGTACCGAGGTGCAAAAAAAACTCAACTTCGACATTAATAAGAATGATATCTTTTTTGTCATTGGCGGCAGTGGTTGTGGCAAAACAACCTTGCTGAAATCGATGGTGGGATTACTCACACCACTAAAGGGTGAAGTACTCTATCAAGGCAAAAACTTTTATGAGGCAGATGAACCCACGCAGGTAGCAATGCTCAAAGATTGGGGCATTACCTTCCAAACTGGCGCATTGTTTTCGAGCATGTCGCTTGGCGAGAATGTGGCGTTACCCATGCAGCTCTATACTGACCTTTCGGAGCGACAAATTGCCGAAGCCGTCGCCTATAAACTGGCTCTTGTCGGCTTAGCGGGCTTCGAGAAATTTTATCCTGCCGAGTTAAGCGGCGGTATGCACAAACGCGCAGGATTAGCACGGGCGCTGGCATTAGACCCTCAATTGTTATTTTTTGATGAACCCTCTGCAGGTTTAGACCCTATTAGCTCGATGCGTTTAGATCAATTGATCGTGCAAATATGCCAGGCGTTAGACTCTACCGTGATCATTGTGTCCCACGAGCTGCCCAGTATATTGTCAATCGGCACTCGCTGTGTATTTCTGGATAATGAGACCAATACTATGCTCGATTGTGGTGACCCACGAGAATTAAAAATACACAGTAGCCAGCCTAGGGTTCGTCAATTTCTCAATCGTACCGAAAAATCGGAGATCTCATGAGTAAAAGCCAACGACTTCCGCTCGCGATTGGTGCCTTTATTTTAGGCGCTATTATCTTAGTATTTATAGCATTACTGTTCTTTTCTGGTGGGCGTATATTTGCAGAGAAAGCCCCGGTAGTGATGTTTTTTAACAGTTCAGTGCAAGGGTTACAGGTAGGCGCACCGGTAAAATTAAAAGGGGTCATAATAGGTGAAATAAGCGATATCAGTATCGATTTCCCCAACGACAGTAGCCAGGGTGTCACGGCTGCGGTTCATGCCGACTTATTGTTGAAACGTATCAATATTAAGGGGATCCAAGTAGGTGAAGAGTTTTTTTCACACGCCATCGATAACGGCTTACGCGCCCAGCTGAATTATCTGAGTTTACTCACCGGACTACTGTATGTTGAGCTGGATTTCTTTCCCAACACCTCGCCAGTATTCCATGGAGAAAAAGACCAATTATTAGAATTGCCGACCATCGCGACTGATTTCGAATCGCTGTCGAAAGACCTGCAATCGTTAGACTTAAAAAGTTTAGTCAACAATGTCGATAATTTGGCCCAGCAGCTCAGTGACATTGCCGCCAGCGGAAAAATACAGCAAGTACTGGATAATTTTGATAATGCAGCCAAAGCAGTTAAAAGCACCGCGATTAACTTAGACAACACTCAAGCAGCATTAGGTAAAAATGGGCTTGAAGTGCTGCTAAAACTCGATAATTTACTGGTGCAATTAAATCATGATGAACCCAAGCTAGTTGAGTCGCTAAACCATAGTTTAACTGAATTACGCAGTACACTATTAAGCATTAATCAGCTTGCAAACCAAGCAGGCAATACACTCGACCAAAACTCACCCTTGTTGATAGAACTCACCAATACATTGGAAGAAATCCGCCGCACAGCTCGATCGCTACGAAGCTTGAGCGAAACCTTAGATGAACAACCTGAGGCCATCATACGCGGCAAAAAAGCCCTACCTTTAGGAGAATAATGTCATGGAAAAATATGGAGTTTGGAGCATTAACTGGGGGATCGGTTTACTGCTATTGAGTTTAGTGAGTGGCTGCCAAAGCTCTCCCGAAAAACAATACTTTGTGTTAACGGCAATGCCCAGCCAAATGGTATCTGGCAGTACTGCGTTAGAGCATGACATTGGTATCGGGCCAATTGACGTAGCCGAATACCTACATTTTACGCAGCTGATGTATCAACTGGACGATGGTAGCCTGCAACGATTTGCCAATAGTTATTGGGCTGAACCGCTTGAACAAGGTATCAGCCGAGTCATGAGTATCAATCTAAGCCAAGGAGATCGCCGTCGTAATCTGGTGTTATTTCCTTGGCGAGCAAACAACACTCCCCAGTACAGCATTAAAATCAAGGTTACTTCCCTCAACCGAGATGGCAATAACGCCAGACTCAATGCCAACTGGGAGCTAACAAACAATCCATTAAACCAAACATTGGCAAAACAAAATTTTATCGCGGTCACTAATGCAGGTTCGACGGCAACGGAGTTGGTCAGCGCGTACAGCAACTTATTGGCTCAGTTGGCTAAGGAAATTGAAAAATCATTACCACAAAATTCAGATTAAACACTCCAGCCTACTGTCAGCATTCTCGCGTCAGAGTTGTTGTGCAAGCTTTGTTTTATGAGCGGTGGTGTAAGCGGTGATGTAAATGATAAACCTAACGATTAAGCTGATTTACAGCGTATTGAGTAAACAAACTCAAACAATAACGCTATATATACTGATGCCAGTCCCAAGAAAAGTAACAATCAAAAATGGTTAGGTGGCTTAAACACTGGCAGCGTTAATATTACAAAGCCAAACTCACTTTTATTCCACGTTTTGGTTAATTATGCTGATGATAATCAACTGCCCTTATCTGTGCCTCTCAAATAAACAATACATCTAAATAAAATCAAACCAGCGCATATTCTGCCGATCATTTCATTGCTTAACTCAGCGTTGGTTAAATTTGCTAACAATTCGAACGTTGACATTTTTTGTCAGTCTTTCAATATGGCTAGGCAAATAATTCTGTAAAAATAGACCAAGGAACACGATAACAATGAATAAATCCTTAATTGCGATTGGATTAACCACAGCACTATTAAGTGGTTGCGGCGTATCTGATACAAATAACACTAAACTTGCAACCGTGACCTCACCAGCCCCCGCTAAAGCAGAGTTAGGTACTTTTGGGGTGGATTTAGCTGCACGTAATGAAGCCGTTAAGCCTGGTGATGACTTTTTTATGTATTCAAGTGGCACTTGGTACGACAACTTTGTCATGCCTGCCGACAAAACTCGTTATGGCGCATTTAATGCTTTAGCTGAGCGCAGTGAAAATCAAGTGAAAGCCATTATCGACGATATTGCCAGCCGCAGCGACTTAACTGCCGAAGAACAATTAATTGCTGATTTTTATCATGCCTATATGGATACCGACACCATTAATAAGTTGGGTATCACGCCAATTAAAGGCACCTTAGATCAAATTGCTGCGATTAGCTCAACACAAGATTTAACCAAAGTATTCGGTGAAGCATGGCTTACTGGTGCATCATCACCTATTTGGGGTGGTATGTGGTTTAATCGCCTAGATCCAGATCAATATGAAATGACTATTGGTGCTGGTGGTTTAGGTCTGCCCGATCGCTCGTATTACCTCGAAGACAGCGAGCGTTTCGTTAACATCCGTAAAGCGTATGTCGACCATATCGCTAAAATGCTCGCCTTTGCTGGTATAAACGACGGTGCAAAACGTGCCCAAACTATTTTGGCACTCGAAACAAAAATTGCACAGGCACAATGGCCTAGAGAAAAGCGTCGTGACCGTGATTTAACCTTAAACCAACTCAAACGTGAAGAATTGGTTAAGCAATATCCTGGATTTGATTGGGATATCTATTTTGCACAAACCGGTTACCAAGTGCCGAAACTAAATATTTCGCAGCCAGAACCCGTTAAAGCAATGATTGACTTAATTAACCAACAACCACTCACTGTGTGGCAAGACTATTTAACCTTCCACACCATTAGTAATAATGCAGGGTTATTGTCAGAAGACATTTTTAATACCAATTTTGCTTTTTTTGGCAAAGAACTCACTGGGCAAGAGCAACCTCGTCCACGCTGGAAACGTGCAGTTGAAGAAATGTCAGGCACTCAGTCTCTAGGTTTCGCTATTGGTAAAGTGTATGTGTCGCGTTATTTCCCTGAGTCGTCTAAGCAAAAGATGGCAGAGTTAGTTAACAATCTGCGCACAGCATTAGGTCAACGCATTGATGGTTTAGATTGGATGGGCGCAGAAACCAAGGTGAATGCTCATGCTAAGTTAGCAGCATTTAATCCAAAAATTGGTTATCCCGATGTATGGCAACAATTTGATGGCTTAACCCTCACTAAAAATGATTTAGTGGGTGATATTAAGAATCTACGCAAATACTTCCAAGCCGATAGCGTAGCAAAAGAACTGGAAAAAACGGACCGTAATCGTTGGGGGATGACACCGCAAACGGTCAATGCCTATTACAACAGCTCGTTCAATGAAATAGTGTTCCCTGCGGCAATTTTACAACCGCCGTTTTTTGATCCAAACGCAGATGCTGCGGTTAACTATGGCAGTATCGGTGCCGTAATTGGTCACGAAATGGGTCATGGTTTTGATGATCAAGGTTCTAAATCAGACGCCAATGGCGTTCAGCGTAACTGGTGGACAGATGAAGATCGTGCCGCTTTTGATGCTAAAGCCGATAAGCTCGCTGCGCAATACAACCAATATGAACCAATCCCTGAAAACTTTGTTAACGGACGCAACAGTCTCGGTGAAAACATTGGCGATGTTGGCGGTTTATCAATGGCATACCACGCTTACAAATTAAGCTTAAACGGTAAAGAGGCCCCGGTGATAGATGGCGTTACTGGCGATCAACGTTTCTTTTTAGCTTGGGCTCAAGTGTGGAAAGAAAAACGTACCGAGCAAAGTATGCTAACTCAGTTACGTGCCGGCACTCATGCACCAGGTCGTTACCGTGCCCTCGCCCCGCGTAACCACGATGCTTGGTATAAAGCCTTTGATGTTAAACCAGGTGATAAGTTGTACTTGACTGAAGATCAGCGCGTACGTATTTGGTAATTTAGTGCGTAAATAGCTGCAATAACGAACCGCGATTGCAACAAGCATCCGCCACAAAAATGCCCGTCAGTTAACTGACGGGCATTTTTTATCACTATATGCGCGAATGCCTAAAATAATATCGGAAACCTTGTGGCTAATAGCTGAGGCAAGTAAAGACCTAGACAAACATTCGGATTAATTAATCAGTTACTGGTAATATCGTTTGAACACTTTTCAAGTCGGTTAACAATTTTCTCTTGATAAGCTTTTACCGTAGAGAAACTGTGTATTTGCATAAATAAGCCCGAAGCAGTTTCTTTAGATACACAGGCCGTCCATGGCCAGCTCACGTATTCTTTTATAAAGAGCCTTCAACGGCCTCAAGTTCAGAGTTGAATTTATCAATTTTCAAGTAAAGCATCTAACTCATATATGAACAGATGATTGCTAACAGCCTTCTCGTCGCCCCAACTCTCACGTCGTCCCGGTAATGCTTTTGAGCCGGGATCCAGGTGTTTTTTTGTTTTGTACTTATGGCCTTTATGTATTTATGGCCTGCGGCCACTAACGTCGTAGCGCGTCGCCCACACCAGACTAACATCGCAAGGTTCCACCCTGCACGGGCCAAAAGGGGATCAACAGCAATCCCCTCTAGGATCACCCCTGCCGTTCCGGCAACATTTTCGCTTTTTAACCAAACAACAGCAGCGAAAAATTGCGACGGAAATTAATCCAGCTTTGAATCTCGTTTGTAATCGGCCTCGGCCCCTCTTGTAATAAAGAGTGAAAATGCTAACTGTTTCGATGGTACATCTGATGTGAATGGATTCACGAATGTCGTGATGGCAGGATGCCAAGGAACGGCCTGTACCGCGAAAGCTAGCCTGACGTCCTGTCAGGCTCACGCTATTTTCTTCAACGGCCTCAAGTTCAGAGTTGAACTTATACATTTTCAAGTAAGGCTAACTCGTTGTTGGACAATTATTAGTTAAGCTAGTAGCTCTATTAATAAAGCTGATATTAGAAAAAGTAAGAGTAATACTTCAAGTTGGAGTGCATTACCGCAGCGTATCTGCTTGACTTGTTGAGGCTAGCTACAACCACAATTATAGCTTGTTAGGTTTTGTACTTGTCGCGTAACTCTCTGAATAAGGTCAAAGCATATTCACCATGCTTAATTGCCTTATCTAAGAACTCTCGATAATGTGTTTCCGTTAAAATACTTTCGGGAATAGTATTTCGCTCCTGACCTGGTGCAAGCCTATCAAAAAGCGGAAGTGTTTCTATTTCATTTACTCTTAACATGCGAGACCAAGGCCCCATGGACTGCATTACCATGCCAAACACATCAAACCGTTTTTTATAGCTAAGATAAAGAGCTTTGTCTTCTTCTTTCATTATCTCAAACCAAGCAGGTATAAATGGCTCAGAGTACGTCATTAAGCCACTAAGCTTTTCAGCTATAGTATGTGTAAAATAGTTTTCATACCAAGATTCAAAGAACTGGTTTTGAAAATCTTCCCAAGTTAATAACTCAATGTTCGTCAATTCAGCAGCTGAAAATGCACCGGATTGAAAGCCAGTTTTAGCTACAATATAACCAGCATTGACTCCTAAATCCGCAACGACTGTTCTAAATCCATGGACTACGTGTTGAGGTATATTATTACTCCAATTTTTGCACTCGACAGCTATTGTGTATTTTCTACCTTTTATTGTCTCTTCAGCATAAACATCTAGTGCAACTTCGCCCCGAACCGTTTCAGTCTTTTTTTCAATTTCCACATTAAAACCGCATTCTTCAAGAACTCGTGCCACTTGATTCTGAAGGTCTTGCCATGAATCTGGCTCTCTATTCGTTATCATAAGTAAAACCTAATGCCTTATTCAATAGCTGCACCAAAGACAACATCATCAAGTCATTGTTGTAACAGGATATCTATCCATGAACAAGTAAATAGTATTCATAATTGTGCAGTAGAAAGAACGCGTCTTTTTACAAGGCTATTCTAAAATGTCTATCTAAGATTAAGAAAAGTAACTTTAGCCCTTAGGCGTTTGAAATATCACTTGGTACTGAACACCTGACTTGAATGGATCAAGTCTCCTTGTTTAATGCCTTTCTTATATTTCCGCATATCCAACTTAAGGTTAATCCAAAGAATGAGATCTACTTTGAACGCTAATGAAAAAATTATTTTCTCTACGATGTGTTGAGCACCTAGCTGACTAACTTCAAATCCAGTAAGCATTTTCATGTAAACTTTCTTATCGTCCACGAAAGAATTTAGGTTTCTGTTTTTGATAAACATATATTGGCTAATAGCTCCATCAAGCCTAAATGCCAGTAAAGGATACTCTTGAGAAATTAGTGTGATTGACTCATTAACCTTCACTATGGCAGCTTCTGGCAAATTAAGGTACTTTTCAAACGAACGGTTCCTACCTCGCTCCCAGTCTTCCAAATCACTAGAGTTATTTTTGTAATACTCTTGAGCCAATTTCACTTGAAGCATATCAAAGTTGAGCTTGTATAATGTAGCTATAGCTTGCTTCACAGACCTAGCTTTTGTCGCACGAAATTTAATGAAGCCCCCCAGTTCACTTAATCCCCAGCCCAGAGCAACCCCTACAATGGGAAGTAAATCTTTAAATTCCATACATTCTCCAAAAAACAATAACCTGTTAAGGTGTGGGTAGCGCAATAATAATGGCACGGGTGGCAATCATTCTTAAACAGTTCGTCAGCCATTTTTTTCTGCCATGTACATTCTTTTTGCCATAACTTTAGAGGGTGTTACATCATCGCTTGAGTACCAAATACAATCTGGTTTATATTCGTCATTTTTATGCATTTCCCATTCAGCTTCTAATAACTTAGCTTCAAAATAGTTAAAGTTGAGATTAAACCAATTTTGTAGCTGCTGAAAATTATCGGCCTGCATTTCACCTTGATGCTCTTCATGCATAGTGTCTAAGGAAATAGGATAGTTTCTATCCGTTGCCACTATTAATGCTTTCCTCGCAACACCCAATAACATCTGTCCCGTAAATTTGAGCTGAAAGTCCATTAGATGATGTCGAAGACCATACTTCATTCGAATTTCTTTAGAGTGTGACCAATATCTATTTTCAAGCAGGTCCAAACGCACCTCGTAAGTTTTAAGTATTTCAGACTCGACAAAGCCTCTGGTTTCTTCTTTGAGTTCATCGAAAGTTAATAACTTAATATTAGTATTACTTGCTGCCTCAATCGCGCCCGATTGGAACCCATTACAGGAAACTATAAACGCTTTGTCTACACCTAAATCTTCTGCAATGCTACGTAGAGCAAGTACATGACATTTATTTACATTGCGCTTCCAATGCTTTGCTTCGACAATCCATTTTAAATCGATACCTAAAAATTTAGTTTTAACGAAGACGTCTACATCGTGACTTGTCCTTACACCATTTAAGCTAACATTTGTCTCAGATTCTGCACCAATAGAGTTGAAGTGCTCACATATTTGTTCCTGAAATATAAACCAATCTTCTTGACGCATTAATTACCTACAATATTCAATTTATCAGAGAGCTTCCGTTTATTAAACGGCGATGAGCCATTCCCTATGATGCAGTCATTTACATAACATTTCAATTGCTACTCAATAGGTTAAAAACAATAATGGAAGGTTTAATTGCTAAGTAATACTTAGTTCTAGACAGGCTGACAGCTAGATTTCACCGGATAAGATTTCGTAGGGTAAACTCGCAGTAAATGGATACGAATGAGTATTTGCACTAACACATAAAGGGGCATAAATGATTTGCATACCTTGCTCGCAATTGGTGTGATTCAACTCTGAACTCGAGGACGTTGAAGAAAATAGCGTGAAGTTCACATGGATGTGAGCTTAGCTTTCGCGGTACAGGATGTACCATCGGAAGCGTTAGCATTTTCGAATAAGGCCGAGGTTGATTACAAACGAAGTTAAAGACTGGATCAATCCCCATGGCGACCTTTTCGCAGTTTGAAAATGTTGCGGGGCGGCTGGGTGATCCAAGAGGGAATAGCCGTTGATTTCCTCTTGGTCTGGTGTGGGCGAAGCGCCACGACGTTAGTGGCCACAGGCCATAATTTAAAAACATAATGAGGCAAAGACGTGTTTCAAAGTGCCCTAGTGAATGACCGTAAATTGCACAGAATTACTAAATCTCTACTACATTCTGCCCCTGATAATGTTAAAATCTCCGCATCAGAATTACCGAGAAACTCAATGTTTATCCATCATGTTAACGGCATCGACTGGCTAGTGATCACCGCTTTTGAAGAACTGAAAACTATGTTTATCGAAGAAGCCGGTACGATACCCTCTTGCTTCTCTACAGCCAGCGAATTGAACCTGGTTGATCAAGCAAAGCGAACTTATAGATATTTGCCTACTCTCAGCGGCGTAATCACCGATATCGGCACATATCAAAGACAGGGTAACGAAGAAGATTTGAACCCACAGCTTGCCTGCTTAGTTGAGGGGCGTGGTCGAGTATTTATCTATCACGGCAACTTTGTAGCTTTTGTGGATGACGAGCAAACTTTTATTACCCGAATAGACTGAAAAATATTCAGTAAGTTGAAATCGGCGAATTGGCATCCCTAGCAAGAAATGGGGCAAAAACGAGTTAGTTTTCTTGACTTGGAAATGGTGTGATTCAACTCTGAACTTGAGGACGTTGAAGAAAATAGCGTGAGCCTGACAGGATGTCAGGCTAGCTTTCGAGGTACAGGATGTAACATCGGAAGCGTTAGCATTTTCATTCTTTACTATAAAGAGTTGGCCGAAGCAGTCTGCAAATGCAGGTTAAAGTAAAATTTAACCCCATGGCGACCTTTTCGCAGCTCTTGTTTTGTAAATAGCGAAAATGTTGCGGGGCGGCTGGGTGATCCAAGAGGGAATAGCCGTTGATTTCCTCTTGGTCTGGTGTGGGTGAAGCGCCACGACGTTAGTGGCCGCAGGCCATATTCCAAACGAACTTAGGCCATACATGACTCTGAGTGATAAGACAGATAAACAATAATGCCTACAGCGACTAAAGCCGGATAAAATACGGTATCGCCACTAAGATTACTCCCATAATCAGCAAAGTGGTCACGCTGGCAACAAAATAAGGAAACACGATTAATGCCATTCCTACACACAAGGGAACAATCGCCCTTTGGCGCTTACCATAAACAAAATACCCCATGCCTATAGCGCCAAATAGCACACTCCACATGATCATTGATGAACTGCCCATCTGTGTTCCTCTTACCTAATCGTCTTGGTATTTGAATCTTTAAATAAGGTTATAGCATGATTAATGTTTTTCTATCATGTCTCTATGATGAATCCAGATCATCGTTGGTGACATCATTCAGACTGTAGAGTGAATCAAACTGCCCTCCTCAGTACTTAATAATCAATCCTCAACCCTCAATCCTGGAACGCTTAGCAGAATACATAACCCATATGCATAACATTAATACATATAATTAATCCATAACATTAGTCGGCGAGAAATAAGGCTGTGATTGTATAGTGACATACAAAAAATGTTGGTGAAGATTTGTCTAAAACAAACAGGTTTAATCAATATACCTCCCTCCATGTGCTAACAACTCCCTCGTTAATAAATCAATATAGGGGTTATGGCGCGCCAAACAATATGTGCACGAGTTAGGGTGTTTGGGGAGCAGAATCTCCATATTTAAATGATGCTTTATCAGTCAAAACGCCAATAATAACTGCAGCTGTAATGATTTGATGTAAAATCTCTTCGTTTTTTACAACAAACCAATAACTACAACAAAGTAAAAAATAAGCCTTTAAAAACAGTTGTTTATTTTTTACTGACTATTTCCTATCTCATTATGCTGCTGCAATGTTGTGATCTATATCAAGTTATAACTTGATAATTACAGCACTAATCATTAGTATCGTTATTAATTGAGCGTTCAATTAATAACACTTAATACAGATAACGGACCCCTTTTATGCCAAGACCTACAGTGAAAAACGTCAGACAACAACAGCTAATAGATGCCACGTTAATGTCAATCGAACGTCATGGGTTACAAAACACTACTATTAATACCATTAGTGGATTGGCGGGAATGTCATCAGGGATCATCAGCCACTATTTTGGTGGTAAACAAGGGTTAATTGAAGCCACGCAGAAATTTCTATTAGAGGAATTGAAGCAAGCATTACTGACAAGAACGTCAGGCAAAACATTAACCCCAATAGATCGGCTTTCAATGATCGTGGAAGCAAACTTTACCGAATTACAACGTTCAACAGCCGCGACAAAAACATGGTTAAGCTTCTGGTCCCAAGCGATGCACGATCCAGGGTTAGCAAGATTGCAAAACATTAATAGTCAGCGGTTATACAGCAACCTGCTTTTTTCGTTTAAACAATTATTACCCAATGCAGCCGCTGTAAGTGCCGCCAAGCAAACAGCGGCAGTAATTGATGGTTTTTGGTTACGCAGTGCGTTGAGTGCCACCCCAATAGAAGATTTTAAACAAGCCCAAATTTTATCTAAAGCCTTTATCAAGGCTGTGATCGTGCACAACGGAGTAGAATAATGTCATCGTTAGTTATTTATCAAAATTATATTCATGGAAAATACCAATCAAACGGTACTGGCGAAACATTTGAAGTGATCAATCCTGCTACTGGCGATGTCAGCTATTTAGTTGAAGTAGCCACCGAGTCTGTGCAAAAAGCCGCAATAGAGAGTGCCAAAGCAGGTTTTGCTGTTTGGTCAGCGATGATGCCGATAGAACGTAGCCGCATTTTATTAAAAGCTGTTGCCCTACTACGTGAGCAAAATGATGAACTTGCTGCTGGCGAAGTATTGGATACGGGTAAGCCATGGCAAGAAGCCTCGGTTGTCGATATCGTTACTGGCGCCGACTCTATTGAGTTCTTTGCCGGTCTCGCCCCAAGTATTGAAGGCAATCAACAACCTGTAGGCGCGGACTTTTATTATACTCGCCGTGAGCCATTAGGTATTTGTGCCGGTATTGGCGCATGGAACTACCCGTTACAAATTGCTTGTTGGAAAGCAGCCCCTGCACTTGCTTGCGGCAACGTAATGATTTTTAAACCTTCAGAAGAAACACCTCGTGGCGCAATACGTTTGGCTGAAATATTCACTCAAGCGGGTGTGCCAGATGGCGTGTTTAACGTTGTTCAAGGTGACGGTAGAGTTGGCGCATGGCTAACCACCAATGAAGATATCGCTAAGGTGTCATTTACGGGCGAAGTCGGAACAGGTAAAAAAGTCATGGCCGCTGCAGCGGGTTCACTAAAAGAAGTGACCATGGAGTTAGGCGGAAAGTCGCCATTGATTATCTTTAACGATGCCGATGTAGAAAATGCGGTATCAGCCGCGATGTTAGCTAATTTCTATACTCAAGGTGAAGTGTGTACCAACGGTACTCGCGTATTTGTGCAGCAAGATATTTATCCGCGCTTTATCCAACGTTTAAAAGAACGTACTGAGCAAAACATCGTTTGTGGCGACCCAATGCACCCTGACACCAATTTTGGTGCATTGATATCACGCGACCATCAACAAAAAGTACTCGACTACATTGAAATCGGTAAAAAAGAAGGCGCCACCTTATTAACAGGCGGAACAGCATTAACGCCTGACAATGCACCTAATGGTTTCTTTGTGGCACCGACTGTATTTACAGATTGCACTGATGAGATGACGATTTCGAAAGAAGAAATATTTGGCCCTGTGATGTCAGTCTTTACCTTTACTGATGAAGATGAAGTTGTTAAGCGTGCCAATAGTACTCACCTTGGCTTAGCGGCAGGTGTATTTACGCAAGACATTACCCGTGCACATCGCGTTATTCATCAAATGCAAGCCGGTATTTGTTGGATAAATGCTTATGGTGCCTCTCCTGCAGAAATGCCGGTTGGTGGTTACAAGATGTCTGGTATTGGTCGTGAGAATGGCTCTGAAACATTAAAAGCATACACCCAAATAAAAGCTGTTTACGTTGGTATGCAGTCACTTGAAAGCCCATTTTAGGAGTGACCCAATTAATGTCTACGCAAATGTCTCATGAATACGATTATATTATTGTTGGTGCCGGTAGCGCAGGTTGTGTATTAGCCAACCGCTTAACGGAAAATCCAGACAATAAAGTCCTGATACTTGAAACCGGTGGTAGCGACAAGAGCATTTTTATCCAAATGCCAACCGCCCTTTCAATTCCCATGAATACTAAAAAGTATGCATGGCAGTTTGAAACCGAAGCCGAAGCACATTTGGACAATCGCCGTATGCATTGCCCGCGAGGCAAAGTGTTAGGCGGTTCATCATCAATCAATGGCATGGTCTACGTACGTGGTCATGCTCGTGATTTTGATGAGTGGCAACAACAAGGTGCAAAAGACTGGGATTATGCTCACTGTCTGCCTTACTTTAAAAAAGCTGAAACATGGTCTTTTGGCGGTAATGTTTATCGCGGTGATAAAGGCCCATTAGCGGTTAATAACGGTAATGAAATGAAAAACCCGTTATATCAAGCTTTTGTTGATGCAGGTGTCGATGCCGGCTACCTAGCCACTGATGATTACAATGCCAGTCAGCAAGAAGGCTTTGGCCCAATGCACATGACCGTAAAAAACGGCGTACGTTGGTCTACGGCAAATGCGTACCTTCGCCCTGCAATGAAACGCCCTAATTTAACCGTGGTTACTCATGCGCTTGTGCATAAAGTGATTATGCAAGGTAAAACGGCTGTCGGCGTTCGTTACGAACGTAAAGGCGAGTTAATTGATGTTAACTGCAATAAAGAAGTGATTTTATCTGCAGGTTCAATTGGTTCACCGCATATTTTACAACTGTCGGGTATTGGTGATTCAAGCACATTAGCTAACGCTGGAATTGAGCAAGTACATCAATTACCTGGTGTTGGTCAGAATCTGCAAGACCACTTAGAGTTTTACTTCCAATTTAAGTGCTTAAAGCCGATATCACTTAATGGCAAAATTGATCCGTTAAACAAATTGTTTATTGGTGCTCGCTGGATTTTAAATAAGTCAGGTTTGGGTGCAACTAACCATTTTGAATCGTGTGGTTTTATCCGCTCAAAAGCTGGCTTAGAGTGGCCTGATTTACAGTACCACTTCTTACCTGCTGCCATGCGTTACGACGGAAAAGAAGCGTTTGCTGGCCATGGTTTCCAAGTTCATATTGGCCACAATAAACCTAAAAGCCGTGGCGCGGTAACGGTTGTATCAAGTGATGCCAAGGTTGCCCCACAAATTCAGTTCAATTATTTATCGCATCAAGATGATATTGAAGGCTTTAGAGCGTGTGTTCGTTTAACCCGTGAAATTATTAATCAACCGGGTTTAGATGAATATCGTGGTGAAGAAATTCAACCAGGCTTAACAATACAGACCGATGAAGAAATAGACCGTTTTGTTAGAAGCTCAGTAGAAAGTGCTTACCACCCTTCTTGCTCATGCAAAATGGGTGAAGATGAGATGGCGGTTGTCGACTCGGAAACAAAAGTACATGGTATAAATGGTTTACGAGTAGTTGATTCGTCAATTTTTCCGACCATTCCAAATGGCAATTTGAACTCCCCGACGATTATGGTCGCCGAGCGCGCTGCCGATATTATTTTAGGCAACAAACCTCTTGCGCCAAGTTTGGCAAAAGTGACTATTGCTAAGCAATGGCAAACATCACAACGATTACAAGCGCCTAAACGACAAATTGATTAACACCCATTCGTTGATGTGTATTCATTTATGCACATCGGCAACAGGTTGATGGCCAACCTACGTTTTTGTAAATGGCCAATTTAGCCAAGTTCAATCTATCAGGGTTTAACTATCGTCAACACGATACTTAAGGCTTGAGGGCATTTTGCCTTTAAAAATTGTTCTATGGCATAAAAAACATACAACAAGGAGCCAACATTATGTTCGCACACACTATTCACCCAGGAGTTAAATAATGACGACTTGGTTATCAATAGGCATTTTATTCACTTTTGCCGCTATCGCATTTGTTATTTATCGTTGGGGTAACATGCAGTGCATTGGTGTCACACCGGTGCGTAAATTTACCTTTATTGCCATTTTGTTCACTTCAGGGCTTGATGTTGGCTTAATCATGTTTCCGTTAACGGAATTTGCTGGTTATGCAGATTTGGCAACCAGTCCAGAATATGGATTTAGTAATCCGTTAGCCATAGAGTTTGGTTTTTGGGCCTGCTTAATTTGGGCTTTTTACTTTTTAACGTGCTTCTACTTCTGTGTGATTGAACCAAGAGTTAAGTACTTTGAAATTCCATTGATAAAGTTTATTAATAACGTGGTCATTATTGGTACCTGTGCCTTTACTGCTTATTTATTATTAACTAACTTACCGTGGTATTTACCGCAATTAGGTGATGGTGAAACCGTTGTCAGCAGCTTCTACTTAATCGTATTTATGGTTATTGCCGCCGCAGTGTATTCAAGTACCAGTATTCGCTATGTTCGTTACCTGAGTTTAGGCAGTACCTGGTTGTTCTTTGGTTTAATCGCTGTTATGTGGTCTGGTGCATTTTTATCAGACGATTCAAGTGTGGGTGAGTTCTTTACTACATTTGCGTTAATCGGTGACTACTTTGGCAACATCCATAACTTTGTGCTTCCAATAAACGATTACCACGAATTTTACCTATTCTGGTGGTTTGCATGGAGCATTATGATTGGTCAATTTACCGCACGTTTTGTTGGCGGAATGAAAACCTATCAAGTATTACTAGCCATGATGGTATTCCCTTCAATTCCAATCGCGATTTGGTTCACGGTTCTGTACTACTACAGTGCAAATGGTATTGATACATCTGGTTTTTATAATCTAGCAATGGTGATTGTAGGGGTAACGTTTGTTATTAACTCACTCGATTCACTGGTCCGTTTATATACAGATAACTTAAACCTTACGGTTGAACGTTTTGGTAAAGTACCTTATATCGTCGGTAATGTTGTGGTACTGAGTGGCTTAACATTGTTATTCAAACTAGACTTTTTACAAATTCAATGGGTCGGTGCACTGGCTATTGCCTTGATATTAAGTTGTTTCGCATACATTTTAAAATCGCATTACCGTAAAGTGAGATCTATTGAACTCTCTCCAAAAGAAAATGAAATCGATTTCACTAAAATCGAATTAGCAGACTAAACAATAATAATGATCCAAGGAAAAATGATGAACACAACAATGAAAAAGTTAGCCCTACTAAGCTTATTTGCTTTACCGACTTCAGTAATGGCTGGTGAGTTAAGCACAACTGTTAATGCAACCTCTGACTATACCTTTAATGGTGTTAGCCAAACAGATAATGACCCTGCATTACAGGCTAGCCTAGACTACGCTGCCGATGACGGTTGGTATGTGGGTGCTTGGGCATCTAATGTTGATTTTGGAAGCGGTGATGACACTTGGTTAGAACTTGATTTTTACGCAGGTAAATATTTTGAACTAACAGACAGAGTGTCTGTAGATGCAGGTATTGCATATTACACTTACCATGGTGATGATGCCTCTGATGAGTATTACTACCCAGAGCTTTACACCAAGTTTGGCTATGCTTCATCGCTTGGCCAGAGTGAATTGAACTTTTGGTATTCATGGGATTACTTTGGTGTTGATGCCGATCATTACATCATGATGGCTGCTCATACCTTTACTGTCGCAGAAGGTCATGACATCCGTGTTAGCTTTGACCGTTCAACCTCACTAGACGAAGACAAGTGGGCATGGGACGGCGATAAGTCTTACAACCATTATCGCGCAGAATACATGACAAGCTGGGAAGGTTTTGACTTCAACGTTGCCGTTGAAGATACCAGTATGGACACTGATACTAGCGATACCCGTGCAGTATTATCGGTATCACGTACTTTCAGTCTATAAGTCAAAAATTGCTAATAAATTAGCTAAGCAGAATAATGTCTTTGACATTATTCTGCTTTTTTTGATATTGGACATGAGTAATAAGCCGAATTCTGCTAAGGTGCATGGTGAATTATGAGGGGATTATGGAAAAATACGAACAACTATTAATTTCATTGCGCCGGGTGATCAGAGCTATTGATATACACTCACGTCAATTAAATAAACTATCGGGTCTAACTGGACCACAATTAATGGTCATACAGAAAATTGATCAACTTGACGCTCCACTAGCTAAACAAATAGCTCAAGAAATTAATTTGAGTGCAGCGACAGTGACGACCATTATTGATCGATTAGAAAATCGTGGCATGGTGATTAGAAAGCGCAGTGAAACCGACAAACGTAAAGTTCACCTGTCATTAAGTGACGCTGGTAAAACATTATTAAATAGCGCACCTAAACCACTGCAAGAACATTTTATTATGCGTTATCAAAATCTTGAAGAGTGGGAACAAAGTCAATTATTGTCTGCCGTTGAACGAATAGCTACCATGATGGATGCCAATGAAATTGATGCAGCCCCAGTTTTATATGTAGGCCAAATTCAAGTAGAAGAGCAATCTCAATAAGTCCCCTTCTATATTCATAACGTGATGAGTCATAAATTATTAATTCTCTCACGTTATGTTTCATTCTAAACAAGCCTAGCTTCAAGCTAACATTTTATCCCAAAGTGTAACCTGCTATCCGAAGATCTTATTATCAACACCCACTTCTATCGTATTTCCACATACATCAAATAAAATTAATATTCAGCTCAATTTTCTGAGGATTGCTATTAATAAAGCGAGGCAAGCCTGATGTTCTATAAGAATTCGAGGAATTTTATTCTTTCAATCTAATTCACAAATTTCAGGCGTAAAAAAAACCCAACTGATGTTGAGGCTTTTTTACACAACTCTTCATTACAAAGAGTTACGTATGTAATTTCTTACTATAAATAAAGGTACCCGAGGCCGGACTTGCGCCTGTACGCCTGATGTTCAACCAGAGCACGAGGGATTTTAATCTTTCGATCTAATTCACAAATTTCAGACGTAAAAAAGCCCCAACTAATGTTGAGGCTTTTTTACACCATACTTACGTATGTAAATGATGGTACCCGAGGCCGGACTTGAACCGGCACGCTTATTCAGCGAGGGATTTTAAATCCCTTGTGTCTACCGATTCCACCACTCGGGCAAAGTGTTGTTTTAACCGTTACTAGAAGTAACCATCAAACTCAATTTCGTGGAGGCGCGACCCGGAGTCGAACCGAGATCGACGGATTTGCAATCCGTAGCATAGCCATTCTGCCATCGCGCCATGCTTTAACCAAATTCTAATCCATCGGATAAGATAAGAAATTGGAGCGACATATCGGGTTCGAACCGATGACCTATACCTTGGCAAGGTATCGCTCTACCAACTGAGCTAATGTCGCATTTGTACCGCTTTATAATCTTTACTAAATTTGTCAGAACGATATCGCCTTTCAAATTTAACAGTAGAAGAAGTTTCCCCTGACTGCGGAATGGCATTCTACCGTTTTAGCCCCGATAGTCAATCAATAAAAACACATTTATTGCAACATAATGACTGTTTGATGCATAAATCATCATTATGATTAAATAAATTACAACGCGCATAAAAAAGCACCTCCAAGGAGATGCTTTATCATTAACATGACGGTAAGTACTCAATAAACAGCGATATTAAGCTCGTTCAGCTTTCGAGTATTCACCACCATGTATGGTTAGCTTTTATAACACATTAGCTTTTTGGTAACGATAATGTGGTTAAACCGAGCATTTTTTGCATAACGCCAACAACCTGACAGCTATAGCCAAATTCGTTGTCGTACCATACATATAAAATGGCACGTTTGCCCTCTGCAATCGTTGCTTGCGAATCAACAACTCCGGCATAACGTGAACCAACTAAGTCGCTAGATACAATTTCAGTCGATTCGGTAAAATCGATTTGATTTTGTAATCCAGACTGTAATGCGACATCTTTTAAGTATTCATTCAGTTCATCGCGATTAGTTTCATGTTGCAAATTAACACTAATAATCGCCATTGATACGTTAGGAGTTGGCACACGGATAGCGTTACCGGTTAGCTTACCCGCTAAAACAGGTAATGCTTTAGCAACAGCTTTAGCGGCACCCGTTTCAGTAATCACCATGTTTAACGGTGCACTGCGACCACGACGATCAGCACTGTGATAGTTATCGATTAGATTTTGATCATTCGTATACGAGTGAATGGTTTCTACGTGGCCATTTTCAATAACGTATTTGTCATTAACCGCTTTTAATACTGGCGTAATAGCGTTTGTGGTGCAGCTTGCCGCCGATACAATAGTGTCTTCATCAAGAATATCGTTTTCATTAACACCGTAGACGATATTTTTAATGGCGCCTTTAGCAGGTGCCGTTAACAATACTTTTGAAGCTCCTGGGCTTTTAAGGTGTAAACCTAAACCCTCTTCATCTTTCCAAATACCAGTATTATCGACAATTAACGCATCTTTAATATCATACTGAGTGTAATCCACTTGATCAGGCGAGTTAGCGTAAATAATCTGAATATAAGTGCCATTAGCAATGATTGCGTTGTTTTCTTCATCAACTTCGACAGAGCCATTAAATGGCCCGTGTACCGAGTCACGACGCAACAAGCTAGCACGTTTCTCTAAATCGCCCTTTTTACCACCGCGTAATACAATGGCACGCAAACGCAATTTGTTGCTTTTACCGGTACGTTCTATTAATAAACGAGCGAGTAAACGGCCGATACGACCAAAACCATAAAGTACAACATCGCGAGCCGGGGTATCATCACCGTGATTAACCGCTTCAGACAATTCCTGTGTCATATAAGCTTCAATACCGCTCGCATCCTTGTTATTACGCCAGTAATTAATCGCTAATTTACCAATATCCACTCTGCAATGTTTAATCGCTAATTTGCTAAGTGCTACAACAAATGGGAAACTTTCACGAAGACGTAATTTTTCACCGACATGACGACGTACTAAACGGTGTGACTTAATGATTTCGATGGTTGATGCATTTAGTAATGGTTTACCATATACCATTACTTCAATGCCTTGGTTACGATACAACTTGCCAAGCAATGGTTGCATTGCTTCTGCCATTTCGAAACGTTCTTGCCAGCTCTGTAAATGTTTATCTGCGCTCATGTAGGGATCCTTTATCTCACTTTTCTCGTTTTTTCAGAAAGGTTTGAGTAACAAAAAGAAAAGACCAATAATTTAGTATATTGTATGGGGGTGGCCCCTGTTGGTCGCCGACATTGTAATGAAATACAGGCTATTTCGCTAGTAACAAATTTTCGGTAAATGTGTAATTTTATTAGACAATTTACCTCTCGGAGAGCATTTTGAGCAATAATTTTGTATTAATTACATCATTTACAGTTATTGGGGCATTATTTGGCCTTTTTGGCTGCGATAATGACCGTAATAGCGACCTCATTTGTAAAAATAATCCCGAACTTTGTAGCGATTTACACAAAGATAGTTGGTGCCGATTTGAAAAAGGCGACTTGATCCGTCATCGATACGCGTTAAAACAGAGCTCGTCGCCCACAGGCAAGCAACTTTATCAACAGTTGGTATATCTAGAAAATTACAGTAAATGCATCGAATTAGCCGCAGGGGTTCAACATAAGTTGAATACCGACCGTACACGTGATCGCGAGCGAGCATTTGCGGTAAGTACTCAAACACTGTCTGAACTTCAAGAGTTTACTCGCACTAATAATGAGGTACATTTAGCCTTTTATCGCTGGATGCGTTTCAACGATCAAGACTCGTTCACTATTGTAGAAGACACCTATAAGCAAGGTGTCCTCACTGACAATGACATCATTACCCAGCTTGCTGCTTATTATGTGCGAGTTTCACCTAACGACGCTAAAACACTTTATTTGCATTTGTTAGCCACAACTGAACCCGCCAAAATCGATCCTGATTGGTTTTTAGCGTTAGCATCGATATATCGACAACAACAAAATGCTGAAAAAGAATACCTGTTAACTCGAGCAAATTTGTTAATGAGTGACAATCATGCTGATGAAGAAAAGTTATTGGCTATCATTAATGGTAATAAAACATTAGCAACTGAACTCGATAAACAAGCACTTGAATTAATCTCAGCGGTAATGAGTAAGCAATTTGCACAGAGTCGCAGTGAAATGTTACTAAAATAGGCATTAATCAGCCCGCTAATAGACCAATTTTATATAACGCACGGTAGTGTTCAACTTACAAAACTGTGCTTAATTTATATTCATAATGTGCTTAATGTAAAAAAAATACAAAATTATTGGCTTAATTAAGCATATTTAGGTGATTTAACTTGATTATTACGGCCAATTTGGTAATTTTACAACCAGGCGATTTACATGCCACCTAATTATTTTAACTTGAGGGATATGAGATGACTATCCGTGTAGCAATTAACGGCTATGGCCGTATCGGTAGAAATGTTTTACGTGCACTGTACGAAAGCGAAAAAAATTATCCAATCGAAATCGTTGCATTAAACGATTTAGGTGATGCATCTATTAATGCTCACTTAACTAAGTACGATACTGTACATGGTCGCTTCAACGCAAAAGTTGATCACGACGATGAAGCTATCTATGTTAATGGCGACAAGATCTTAACTTTCCAAGAACGTGACCCATCAAAGTTACCTTGGGCTGAGCTGAAAATTGATATCGTTTTCGAATGTACTGGTATTTTCACTTCTAAAGAATCTGTGCAACCGCACCTTATCGCTGGCGCAAAGAAAGTACTTATTTCTGCACCAGGTAAGAATGTTGATGCCACTGTTGTTTACGGTGTAAACAACGAAGTGTTAACTGCTGATATGACAGTCGTTTCAAATGCTTCTTGTACAACTAACTGTTTAGCGCCTATTGCTAAGCCGTTAAATGATGAGCTTGGTATTGAGTCTGGTTTAATGACCACAATCCACTCTTACACTAACGATCAACGTTTATCTGATGTGTATCACACAGATTTACGTCGTGCTCGTGCTGCGGCAATGTCTATGATCCCAACCCAAACCGGTGCAGCTGCTGCAGTAGGTTTAGTGGTTCCTGAGCTTCAAGGCAAATTTGACGGTTTAGCGGTACGTGTACCAACAATTAACGTGTCTTTAGTTGACTTAACTTTCTTAGCGTCACGCGACACTACTGTTGAAGAAGTTAATGCCATCATTACTCGTGCTTCACTACAGTCTCCAATGTCTGAAGTATTAGCGATTAACGAAGAACCATTGGTGTCTATCGACTTTAACCATAATCCTTTCTCTTCTAATTTCGACGCAACACAAACTCGTGTTAATGGTCGTTTAGTGAAAGTGATGTCTTGGTATGATAACGAATGGGGTTTCAGTAACCGCATGTTAGACAACGCTGTTGCGTTAATGAACGCTAAATAATCTAAAAGTATTATTTAATACTTTATAGACATATAGTTAGCTTAAGAGCCTCGCATTTATGCGGGGCTTTTTGTTTTGACTGCTAGGTAAGCAACATCCCCTTCTCTTATTGTTTCATGCTGTGTTGATTTCTGTTTATTAACTTTCTTTTGATCTATGCGGCCTCCGCCCACGACAGCGTCAAGATGTAAAGTGATTGCCCCTTATCGCTCCAACTAAATGTTAATAAAAAAACAAAAAACGACATTAAGTCGGCTTTTAATCATATGTACAAGCTTAAGCGTAGCACTTTCATATTCAATTCTTTGGCATAATTTGGCATGGAGGTGAGAATGATGAGGGCTTTTATAATTAGCTTTTCACCGGCGAAGGTCTCATCTGCTTTCGATATGTCGGCTTGGCGCACTGAAATACAATTACTGTGAAGGAATTCATAAATCATTAACAAAGACCGCTTATTTTTTTAACCACAAATGGCATGTGAGCCATTGAACACGGTTTTTTTTATAATTTATAGATAGTATTGCGTTCTATAAAAATATTAATTAATGCTAGCTTATATTTTAAAATCGCTAAAAGGAACAGTACATGGTCAATACATTTAATCTCAATATCGGCAACCGTATAATCTTAGGTATTACGGTCATATTGATCTTGGTCATGGGTACTGTTATCCCCTTCGTATTATCAGAATTCACAACCAATATTGATAGTGCAGAGCAACGCGAGTTACATAAACTCTATGAAACCGCTACCGCTGAAATTGAGTCAACTGGGAAATTAGCCCAAGCGTTGGCAACCGTCGTTGCTCGCAATTCAGACTTACAAAAGTTGTTTGCCGAAGGCGACCGAGAGACGTTAGCATTAAAAACATTACCATTATTTGAAACCTTGAAAGAAGATTATGCCGTTCGTCAATTCCAGTTTCACTTGCCACCTGCTACCTCATTCTTAAGAGTACATAAGCCTGAGAAGTTTGGAGACGATTTATCATCATTTAGACAAACCGTTATCGTTACCAATAGAGACCAAAAACCAGTAAGAGGATTAGAGAAAGGCGTTGCAGGCATCGGAATTCGTGGAATTATGCCTGTCAATTATCAGAATGCACATATTGGTTCTGTAGAGTTTGGTATGTCTTTCGGCCAGGCATTTTTTGACCAATTTAAGAATGATTATAAGGTCGATATTGCGCTTTATACTCAAAAAAATGGACAATTTGAAGCATTTGGAGCGACGACTGAACCTCATAGTTTTTCTGATAATACTCGTCTAGCACAAGCATTCAATGGAGTAATACTGAACAACCAATCTACATTACACGACACTTCCTATGCTGTTTATTTACATCAAGTTAAAGATTTCTCTGGACAGCCAATAGGTGTCCTAGAAATAGCGTTGGATCGCACACACAATGTAAATGCTATCAATGATGTGACCTTTACTATGATTAGTGTTGGTGTCATCGCCTTGTTATTAGGTATCGCTATTGCTTGGGTTATTAGCAGAAGTATCACCACCCCAATAAATATGACAACCCATACAATGAACAACATTGCCGATGGCGATGGTGATTTAACGCTCCGTTTATCAGTAAGCGGAAATGATGAAATTACCGCATTATCCAAAGCATTCAATCAATTTGCAACAAAGGTACATAATACAATTAATCAAGTTATGTCCGCCACACAGCAACTGAATCACTCTGCCGAGCGTTTATCAGGCATCACACTCGAAACTCAAGCTGATGCAGTAAAACAGCAGCAAGAAACTGAGCAGGTTGCTACAGCAATGAATGAAATGAGCGCGACAGTTCAAGATGTTGCACAAAATGCAACAGAAGCTGCTGATGCGGCTCAAAAAGCAAATGAGGCTACTCAAGCTGGTAAGCAGGTAGTTAGCAAGGTTTCATCGGAAATCAATCAATTGGCTTCTGAAATCAATATTGCAACACATGCAGTGTCCGATTTACAAAATCAAACGACAGCCATTGATAGTGTTCTAGAAGTTATTCGAAATATTTCAGACCAAACAAATTTATTAGCGCTGAATGCAGCTATCGAAGCAGCCAGAGCAGGAGAGCAAGGTCGAGGATTTGCAGTTGTTGCCGACGAGGTTCGTACCTTAGCCAGTCGTACACAAGCTTCCACGCAAGATATACAAGCAATGATAGAACAATTGCAAAGTGGTGCGGCTAAAGCTGTTCAAGTAATGAAAGATAGCGGTAAAGTTACAGACTCATGCGTTACTCAGGCAATAAATGCAGACCATGCACTCGATGACATTTTTGCAGCGGTAAACACCATTACAGAAATGAATATTCAAATCGCCAGCGCAGCAAACGAACAATGTGCAGTCTCAAATGAAATAAATAAAAACATTACCAATATCAACGATATTGTTACCAAAACAACCGAAGGGTCAATGCAAACAGCAAGTGCAAGTGAAGATCTGGCTGATTTATCTAAACAACTGAATTCCTTAGTAGGCCAATTTAAGATTTAAACAAAACGAAATACAACAAACCAAGTCTACACCACTTGGTTTTTTTGCTTATCCTATAATGGCTCGCTTGGGCATTATATTAATATTTAAGGCTAGCGAACATTAGCGTAAAAGACCCAATAAAAAGCCGACGAGATGTCGGCTTTATGTTTTTATGATCACTAAACCCAAGCTTTTAGGCGTTGCCCTTCACTTTCATGTTCAATTCTTTAGCAAAATCAAGCATGCGTGTGAGTGGGATGAGAGCTTTGATACGCAGTTCTTCATCCACAAATATTTCATGATTAGTTTTATCGCTATCGACTAATGAAGCTTCAATAGCTTGCAAACCGTTCATGGCCATCCACGGGCAATGGGCACAACTTTTACAGGTGGCACCGTTGCCGCCAGTTGGGGCTTCGAGCAAGGTTTTACCTGGCGCTGCTTGCTGCATTTTATAAAAAATACCGCGATCTGTCGCAACGATAAAGGTATCGTTAGGCATGGTTTGCGCGGCTTTAATTAACTGACTGGTAGAGCCGACAGCATCAGCAAGTTCTACTACACTGGCAGGTGATTCTGGGTGTACTAGAATCGCCGCCGTAGGATGCTGTTTTTTAAGCTCACGAAGTGCTTTGGCTTGAAACTCATCATGCACAATACATTCGCCCTGCCATAACAACATGTCAGCGCCAGTTTGTGTGTTGATATACGAACCTAAGTGACGATCGGGTGCCCAGATAATTTTTTTATCCTGGCTATCGAGATGCTCAACAATTTCTAACGCAATACTGGAGGTGACAACCCAATCTGCGCGGGCTTTTACTGCTGCTGAGGTATTGGCATATACCACGACAGTATGATCTGGATGCGCATCGCAAAATTCATTGAACTGCTCAATTGGACAACCTAAATCTAATGAGCAGGTTGCTTCTAGGGTTGGCATTAAAATGGTTTTTTCTGGGCTTAATATTTTAGCGGTTTCGCCCATAAACTTAACCCCAGCAACAATTAATGTCTTTGCGGGGTGATCGCGACCGAAGCGTGCCATTTCCAGAGAATCAGACACGCAACCGCCCGTCTCTTCAGCTAACGCTTGGATTTCAGGATCAGTATAATAATGGGCAACAAGTACCGCGTTTTGATCAATCAATAGCTGTTTAATACGTGCTTTATATTGTGCTTTCTCAACGTCAGACAACACGGCAGGTTTTGGCGGAAACGGATATTCAATCATTTCAATTCTAGGTGCCGACAGACTCATACATGTTCCAATCTAGTGACAATATCCGAGTATTATACGAAAAAGAGGCTAAAAACAAAAGGACGCTTTAGCGTCCTTTTGGATAAGATAGATTAAACACTGTTAACGCATAGCTAATAGCATTTCTTGCGGTTGCTCTAAGTAGTGTTTCCATAGATTACAGAAGCGTGCAATGGTGCCACCGTCAATGACGCGATGATCGCCAGACCAGCTTACTTGCATAATCTTACGTGCTTCAACTTCGCCTTTAGCATTAAAGCGCGGCAATATTTGTAACTTGCCTAACGCAACAATGGCCACTTCAGGTTTGTTAATAATCGGTGTTGCCACCGTGCCGCCCAATGCACCAATATTGGAGATTGAAATAGTTCCGTCTTTTAAATCTGCTGGCGACACGCGGCCACTGCGCGCGGCAGTCGTTAAGCGAGTTATGTCGGCGGCAATATCTAAAATAGACTTACTTTGCACATCTTTGACATTTGGCACCAATAAACCGACTTTAGAGTCGACTGCCATACCAATATTATGACGTGACTTGTACGTTAACTCGGTGCAATCTGCATTAACTTGACTATTCAATATCGGAAATTCAGTGATCGCTAATGACATGGCCTTCATAAAGAATGGCATCATGGTGAGCTTCACTTCGTCAGTTGAATAACGTTGCTTCATGCTTTCACGTAAGGCTACGAGTTCGGTAAGGTCAAACTCTTCACAGTAAGTAAAATGAGGGATAGTCGATACTGACTCAACCATCATTTTCGCCATAATGGCTTTGACGCCCTTTATGGGTTCAACTCGGTCACTTGCCGTTACATTAGTCACTGTGTCGCTATTCACAGAACTGACAACTTGAGCACTTACGTGACTCGTTGATGACACTGCCGTTGTGCTTGCTGCAGCTTGAGTGGCATTACCACCTTGCTGATGACGTTCAATATCTTCTTTGTAAACTCGGCCATTTTTGCCTGTGCCCACAACCATAGCGATATTAATGTCCAGTACTCGCGCCATTCGGCGAACGGCTGGGCTAGCTAAGGCTTTACCTTGTGCAACAGGTTCAAGGTTAACTTGTGGCGCAGCTGCTTGTGCTTGTTCAACGACTTCAACAGGAGCTGACGGAGCATTAACTTCAGCTTCCACTTCAATGGCGAATAAAGGTGAGTGCACTTTAGCAAGCTGACCTTTACGATAATGGAGTTTTACAATTTTACCGGCTTTCATGGCCGGGATTTGCACTAACGCTTTATCGGTCATCACATCAGCGATGGGTTGATCTTCAACGACGATATCGCCTTCTTCGACTAACCAATCAACCAATTCACATTCAACAATCCCTTCACCGATATCAGGCAATAAGAACTCTTCAATGTTTGACTGACTGCTGGTTGTAGCCGTAACTGCATTACTGTTGTTGTTAACAGCTGAATCGTTAACCGGTGTCATGGCAGCAACAGGGGCTTCAATGACGCTATCGTTGTCATCACCATCCATTTCTACTGCGTACAATGGTTGATGCACAATGGCGATTTCACCTTTGGCGTAATAAAGCTTGGTAATTTTTCCAGCATGGGGCGCCGGAATTTGCACCAAAGCTTTGTCTGTCATAACATCAGCGATCGGTTGGTCTTCTGTGACGATGTCACCTTCGCTAACTAACCAATCAACTAATTCACATTCCACCACACCTTCGCCGATGTCGGGTAAAATAAAATCTTTAATCATATCTTACTCCTAAAACGACACAGTGGCCTTGATGGCTTCGAAGGTCTTTAACTCATCTGGCATGTATTCTTTTTCATGCACTAATGGATAAGGCGTATCTAAGCCGCACACACGACTGATCGGTGATTCAAGCGATAAGAAACATTCTTGCTGAATCGTTGCCGCGATTTCACCAGCAAAACCGCCGGTTAATGGCGCTTCATGGTTAATCAGTAAACGACCCGTTTTGGTCACTGATTTTGCGATAGTTTCAACATCCCATGGCGCGATTGTGCGTAAGTCGATAATTTCGCATGAAATACCTTCTTTCTCGGCACGTTCGCAGGCTTTTTCGACGATTTCCATCTGTGCGCCCCAAGCCAGTACAGTAATATCGCTGCCCTGCTTAACCACTTGTGCTTTGCCTAACTCGATTACGTAGTCACCGGCAGGGACTTCGCCAACAGATGCGCGGTACAAACGCTTAGGTTCAAAGAAAATCACCGGGTTTGGATCGCGAATAGACGCCAGCAACAACCCTTTAGCTTGTTCTGGATTACGCGGAATAACCACTTTTAAGCCGGGCGTTTGGGTAAAATAGGCTTCAGGTGATTGTGAGTGGTAATGTCCACCGGCGATACCACCACCGTATGGAGTACGGAAGGTTAACCCACCCACATCAAATTGATTACCACTGCGGTATCTAAATTTTGCTGATTCATTAACGATTTGATCGAATGCCGGAAAAATATAATCAGCAAACTGAATTTCAGCAACCGCAGTCATGCCATAAGATGCTAGACCATTAGCAAAACCAGCAATACCTTGTTCAGTTAGCGGCGTGTTAAAACAACGGTCGCGACCAAACTGCTCTTGTAAACCAGAAGTCGCGCGAAAAACTCCACCGAAGTGGCCAACGTCTTCACCAAAAATCACCATGCGCTCGTCGGCAGTCATGGCTATTGATAACGCCTCATTGATGGCGTGTAACATATTCATTTGAGCCACGGTTTAGAGTCTCCCTGCGCTTTTTGGATAGGCTTTTGGATACTTAGCAATGTGTTCTTTCAGCTCTTTAAGCTGTTTTCTCAATGCTGGGGTCGGTTTATCAAGCACATCTTCAATAATTTCATCTAGTTTCGGAATAGGTAACTTTTCAGCCACTTTAACTGCTGCTAGCACTTCTTCGCGATAACGTTCAAATAACTTGGCTTCATCGGCTTCAGTTATCCAGCCTTTATTGACCATCCATAACTTAAAACGTTTTACTGGATCGTGTTTCTGCCATTTGGCTTCTTCTTCTTTTGAACGATAACCAGATGGATCGTCTGATGAAGAATGCGCGCCCAAACGATAAGTCATCGCTTCGATTAATACCGGTGCATTATGTTCTAGTGCATGGGCACGGGCTTGTTGTGTGGCAGCTAACACCGCTAGCATGTCGTTACCATCTACACGAATGGTATGCATACCATACCCAACTCCACGACTCGCAATACCGTTACCGGCAAATTGCTCTTCTGTAGGGGTTGAAATAGCATAACCATTGTTACGACAGAAAAAGATGGTCGGAGACTTAAGCACTGCAGCCATGTTCAAACCAGCATGGAAGTCACCTTCTGATGCTGCACCTTCGCCAAAGTAACAAATGGCGACGTTACGCTTGCCTTGCAGCTTCATACCATAAGCAACACCTGTGGCTTGTGGAATTTGAGTTGCCAGTGGTGATGAAATGGTTTGGTAGTTGAGTTCGCGGCTGCCGTAATGAATCGGCATTTGACGACCTTTACCTAAATCTTTCTCATTACTGAACATTTGATTCATAAATTGTTCAGTCGTAAAACCGCGATAACGCAATGAGGCGTGCTCACGATATTGAGCCAAAATGACGTCGTCTTTATCAAGCGCTGCTGTGCTGCCAATAATTGAGGCTTCTTCACCGGTACAGGTCATGTAAAAACTAATCCTTCCTTGACGCTGCGCACCCAACATACGCTCGTCTAATACGCGTGTAAAAACACAGGTATCAAAGATTTTTTCGGCCAAAGCCTTGTCGATTACTGGTAGAACCGCGTTTTCATACGTAGTGCCATCAGCTTGCAAAATACGCAAAATGGGGATGTGCAATGACGCTTTGTCTAAGAAGCTGACACGGTGCACTGTTTCATTGGTCAGTGGTGCGTTGCTCATATTATGCTCTTGTTATTGTTGAGCCATGTTCAACATAAACATGGCTCTATTTATACTATGCGAGTAGACATTACGTTAACGTAAACTACCTATCAATACTTACTCTCACTGTAAACGCATTTTACTCACGATTGACATGTATATATTGCTTTACGACTATAAAATTGACTCGTTTGGTGCAGGTACTAAACATAGCACTGTACGTTGCCCAATGGGCACATTTGCATTGGGAAATACGATGGCTTCTTGTGGGTATTCAACAATGATGGCATTACCGCCTTCTGTCGCTAATACCTCGCCCTGACTAAAGGCACTGAAGTTTTCTGCATCGCCTGCAAAGCTAAATTCAAAATCATCAAAGTGCTTGTTAATAGAGCGCGATACCTTATACAAGTTGACCTTGCTAGGGTCGAACTCAACAGGTGCTAACTTAGTTTCAGTAATCAACTTTTCAAGCATAGTATGAGTTTGTGCAAAACGACTCATGTCATTTTGGCCAAATGGCATCACTTTGCCTAATTCCACCGTAAAAGCATCTGCTTGAAATTGCTCTGACGAATAATAACTAAACGTTGTTGTTGGTTCGTGGTGAAACAACATAGTATCAACGCCACATGCCGCCAAAAACATAATTTGTTCACCGCTGAAAGCACGGCCTGGGCGGTATGGGTAAATGGCAAACTTTTCATGCTTTGAGGCACGGATGGCAGTATGTAAGTCGTAATGAATACGTTGGTTGTCGCTATTAGCATTGAAAAAATCAGCCACGTATTGCTCTAATGCTTTGGCACGGTGACGCTCTGGATGGCTTAAGCCCTCGCCTTTAGAATGCGCGCCACTAAAAAGACGATTCATGTTTTCATCAATAAAACGGGTTTTATTGAGAATAGCAGTAGGGTTACCAATTAAAAACATCACACGCTGCTTGGCAATAATGCGTTGGCTGAGCAAATCTTTAATGAGTTGATTACAGATTTCAATCGGCGCAGTTTCATTACCGTGCACAGCACAAGACAGCACGATATCTTTGGTGGCATTAGCCGGCGTAAATACAATCACTCCCGTATCCCACACATCTACGCGAGTATGATCTGCCAACATAAAATCATATGCCGCAGGTAATTGATTTGGATTGGCTAACGTATAGGCTAAAAAATCGCGGTTTATCATCAGGTCAGATAACACTATCAACTCCTTGTCTCATTATTATATGGCGTAGTTAACTTTGACGTAAAACGATGTTAACTATTACTGCCTATTGTGGCGGATTCTATCATAGCCAAACGCTATTTTATTGGTGGCATAACTTAGATTTATTTATTAATAAAAGTTTGCTTGCAAATATTGTCGATATTCAACACAATTACAGCCATCTAGACTTCTATAATTTGTTTTAAGGGTTTGTCATGGCGTTAGCAACATTTGGTGCAGGCTGTTTTTGGGGTGTTGAATATTTTTTCCGTGAAATTAACGGCGTCAGTAACGCAACGTGTGGCTACATGGGTGGCAAAGACAGTGCGACGACATATAAAGAAGTGAAGACGGGTTCCACTGGTCATGCAGAAGTGGTGCAAGTTGAGTTTGATCCAGAAGTCGTCAGTTACAACGACTTGTTGGACACTTTTTGGAAAAACCATAACCCAACCATGCTGAATATGCAGGGCGGCGACATTGGCACACAATATCGCAGTACGATTTTTTTCCACGATAAAGAGCAAAAAGCCCAAGCTGAAAGCTCTAAAGTGGCGTTAGCACGCAGTGGTAAATGGGGGCAGCGTCATATTGTGACTGAAATTGTACCGATACAAACATTCCACATTGCCGAAGAATACCATCAGAATTATTTAGAAAAAAATAATTTACCAACCTGTCACTTGGTTTACTAAACCTACGCTAGCAAACAGTATAGAGCGACAAGTAACCGTTTCAAGCAAGCTAATGTGCACCATTACCTCACCTGAAACGGAATATTTACACAATAGATAACCCCAATCGATTTCCTACACTCAACTTCACTTTACCCGCAGAGGTAAATTCCATACAATCCCATGCAAATTGCTTAAGGCATGTTATCGGAGAACAAAATCATGAGTGAAGCTCGTCACGTTAACCTACTAATTTTAGGTTCTGGCCCTGCCGGCTATACCGCTGCTGTTTATGCAGCGCGTGCAAATTTAAATCCTGTGATGATCACAGGCATGCAGCAAGGTGGTCAATTAACAACCACAACTGAAGTGGAAAACTGGCCAGGCGATGCTGAAGACTTAACTGGTCCAGCATTAATGGATCGCATGCAAAAACACGCTGAAAAGTTTGATACCGAAATTATTTTCGATCATATCAATGAAGTGACCCTAACTGAGCGCCCTTTCCGTTTAAAAGGCGACAATGGCGAATTTACCTGTGATGCATTAATTATTGCCACTGGTGCATCTGCTAAATACTTAGGTCTTCCATCTGAAGAAGCATTTATGGGCCGCGGTGTTTCTGCCTGCGCTACATGTGACGGTTTCTTTTATCGTAACCAAAAAGTTGCGGTGATTGGTGGTGGTAATACTGCTGTTGAAGAAGCACTTTACTTAAGTAATATTGCATCTGAAGTTCACTTAATTCACCGTCGTGACAGCTTCCGTTCAGAAAAGATTTTGATTAACCGCTTAATGGACAAAGTCGCTAACGGTAATATCATTTTACATCTAGACCAAACACTTGAAGAAGTCACTGGTAACGACATGGGTGTGACGGGTCTTAAAAAGAAAAGCACTAAAGATGGTTCAGTGACAGATTTAGAAGTCGCTGGTGTATTTGTTGCTATTGGTCACAGCCCTAATACTGGTATTTTTGCTGGTCAATTAGAAATGAATCACGGTTACCTACAAGTAAACAGTGGTTTACAAGGCAATGCTACACAAACTAGCATCGAAGGTGTCTATGCTTGTGGCGACGTAATGGATCAACATTATCGTCAAGCTATTACTTCTGCCGGTACGGGTTGTATGGCTGCACTTGATGCTGAGCGTTATTTAGACGCTAAAAAGTAATCGACAGTATGTAATACAACAAAAGAGCAGCTCAGGCTGCTCTTTTTTATTGCCTTAAAAAACATTACACTGCTTTTTGATAAAACACGGCTTCAGTATCACCTAATGGATCACGGTGAATACTTTTATGCTGAAACGTCATACCAAGTTTTTTCATAATCACAATTGAGGCAATATTTTCCTCTACTGCTATCGCACTCACATGAGTCACGTCATCAGGCTCACTGACAGCATCCATGACCGCTTTGGCAGCTTCTGTAGCATAGCCTTTACCCCAACAAATATGCTTAAACCGCCAACCTAACTCTAAGTTATGCGGTTGTGCTTGGGTAAAAAAGTGCATCGGTCTGACTAATACCCAGCCTAAATACTCGCCGCTTAACCCGTGTTGATCGTTGGCGTCACAATCGAGCGCATGGACTTTCCATAATCCCCAACCTTTTGACGGATGTAAATATTGAGCCAATCTTGGCAACATGATCGTATCTATCTGATGCTGAGTGGTTTTATTGCCGCCATTAAGAAAGTGCATGACTCGTTCATCTTGGTCTAGTTCAAATAATAGTGCGCTGTCATTAAGAGTCATTAATGACAGTTGTAATCTAGAGGTGTTTTCAATCTGCACAATATCTGTTCCCTAAAGGTTTTATGTCATGAGATCACATGCAAGTAGTTGACACACAAGTTTACACAATGAAACAACAAACACTAAACATATCGATTAACATATACAGTAGAAAAAAGACTATTGGCGGTATGAAATGAACTTACTGCAAAAATATCGGATTATAAAAAGGAAGCATTGTGGCTACTAAAAAACAAATAATATTACCCATCATAGTATTAGGTATTGGAATAGCCGGTTTAGTTGGCATTGCTGCACTAAAAAAACCGCCTGAAGAAAAGCCTGCAGTTGATACCACCCCTTTAGTGTCGGTTGAAGCACTTGAATATAAACCGATGACTTTTTCTGTCAGTTCATACGGTGTTGTCGCGGCAAAATACGACACCGAACTCGTCGCACAAGTCAGTGGTGAAATTATTTATTTAGCCGATAAATTCGTCAAAGGTGGCTTTGTTAAAAAAGGTGATGTTTTAGCTAAAATTGATCCCAGTGACTATGAAGCAGGTTTATTAGATGCTCAAGCAAACATAGCCTCATCTAAAGCCAACATGGTGCAAGAACGAGCCAATGCGGAAGTCGCCTTACGAGAATGGGCTGAGATAACCAGCAGTAAGCCAACCGATCTTAGTTTACGCAAGCCACAATTAGCACAAGAATTAGCCAAACTAAAAAGTGCTGAAGCGGGTTTATTACGTGCACAACGTGATTTAGAGCGTACGGTTATCCGCGCTCCGTATGATGCACTTATATCCAGCCGTGAAATCGGTTTAGGTGCATACGTCACCACTGGCAGTAAAATTGGTCATGTTTATAATACTGATACAGCAGAAATCCGCTTACCGCTTGCCGATAAAGAAATGCAATATTTAGATCAAAAAGGCACTCATGCTGAGGTACGATTAGTGGGTAACTTTGCTGGAAGCAAACAAGAGTGGATAGGAAAAATTGTTCGCAGTGAAGGCGTGGTCGACAGCAAAAGCCGCATGACATACCTCGTTGCCGAAATAGACGACCCATACGGACTCAATAGCGATAAAAATGAATTACGATTTGGCACCTATGTTACCGCCTATGTTGAAGGCAGTAATGCCGGTAATGTGGCCATTATTCCGCGTCATTTGATTGTAAATGGTTTAGTTGCCGTGATGGATAGCGACAAAACCTTACGTTATAAACCTGTTAACATTATTCGCCAAGAAGGCGCGAATGTAGTGATTTCAGAAGGTATTGAATCAGGCGTACAAGTTATCACATCAGCGCTTGATTACCCGCTAGAAGGTATGCAACTCGCTTTGCCTGAAGATAAAATCTTACAAGATGAGTCAGTAGAAACAGAAAAAACTGAACTTGCGATGGAAGGTAAATAAACATCATGGACGATACTAACAAAGGAATTATCGCCTGGTTTGCCCGCAATAGCGTAGCTGCAAACTTGTTGATGATCATTATCATACTCGGTGGTCTGTTAACCGCCAATACAATCCGTAAGCAATTCTTCCCTGCTGTTGAAGTTAACTGGATTCAATTTAGCGCCGTTTACCCAGGTACTGCACCACAAGAAGTGGAAGAAGGCATTACCATTAAAATTGAACAAGCCTTAGAAAGCGTTCAAGGATTAAAAAGGGTTATTACCTATTCAAATCGTAATATAGCGCAGGGATATTTTCAGGTTGAAGACTCATATGACCCACAAGTCGTACTTGAAGAGGTTAAGTCTGAAATTGACTCGATCTCAACCTTTCCTGGTGGCATGGAGCCCCCTAAAGTTGAACGGATTAAATTTCGCCAAGAAGTCATGTATTTAAGCCTTTATGGTGACTTAAACCAAAAGCAACTCAAAGATTTAGGCGAGCGCATTAATGATGAAATCATGCAATTGCCTGGTGTCAACATTAGCGAATATTATAGCGGCTTAAGTTATGAAATTGGCATTGAAGTCAGTAAAGACCGTTTACGTGAGTTTGGGATCACATTTAATGATGTCGCTGAGGCCGTTCGTGGCTATTCACGCAATATGTCGGCTGGCCAAATCAAAGCAGAAAATGGTTACATCAATTTACGCGTTCAGAATCAAGCCTATGTAGGTTACGAGTTTGAACAACTGCCTTTACTAACATTAGATGATGGTACCAAGATTTTATTGGGTGATATTGCCAGCGTAAATGATGGCTTTGAAGAAGGCATTCAATACTCTAAATTTAATGGTAAAAATTCAGTTACCTTCTTCATTGGTGCGGGTAAAAACCAAAGTATTACCGATGTGGCAGATACCATTAATAGCTTTGTCGATAAACAGCAAAAAATATTACCACAAGGTGTAAAACTTGAACCTTGGGTAGACATGACCTACTACTTAGATGGCCGTTTACAACTGATGCTCGACAGCATGAAAAGTGGTGCGATATTAGTGTTTATCATGCTGGCTTTGTTCTTGCGTGTTCGATTGGCTTTTTGGGTGATGATGGGACTACCGGTGTGTTTCCTAGGCACACTATTGTTTATGCCAATGGCATTTTTTGATGTAACCATTAACGTTATCAGCTTGTTCGCCTTTATCTTAGTGCTGGGGATCGTGGTCGATGATGCCATTGTGATGGGCGAAAGTGCCCACAGCGAATCAGAAGAACACGGCCAAAGTATTGACAGCGTTATTCGTGGGGTTAAAAAAGTCGCCATGCCAGCAACCTTTGGTGTACTGACCACGATAGCCGCTTTTCTACCAATAACCATGGACGACGGTCCATCATCTGCATTTGGGCAGGCTATTGGTTTTGTTGTTATTTTATGTTTATTGTTTTCATTAATAGAATCTAAATTGATTTTGCCTGCGCATTTGGCGCACATGAAAAAGCCTACCATTGTTAAACCAGGTTCAAAAAATCCATTAGATTGGCTGCGTAACGGCGTTAATTTTGTTCAAGGTAAAATTGATCGCGGGTTAACGAAATTTATTAAGTCTGTCTATCGCCCTTCCCTTGAATTAGCGGTTGAGTATCGTTACGCGGTTATCATGTTGTTTATCAGCTTGATTTTGATCTGTGTTGGGCTTTATATGGGCGGTTTGGTTCGTTTTATCGGTCAACCAAAAATTCCACACGACTTTCCAAGAGTCACCGTTGAAATGAACGTTGATGCATCAGAAAAATCGACACTCGCGGCCGCACTGGCCATAGAGCAGACTTTATATGATGTTGATAAAAAGATTGAACAGCAATATGGCCAGAAAATGATTTCTGACATGCAAGTCGATCTTAAAGGGCAAACAACAGCAGAAGTGATGACTAAATTGGTAGACCCATCACTTAGACCAATGGATACCTTTGCTTTAGCAGACTTATGGCGTAAAGCAATGCCACAAATTCCAGGAGTCAAATCGTTTAGCATTCAAGACAGTTTAATGGGCGGAGGTCGTGAAGATGGCGACATTAGCTTTAGGCTTGAAGGTAAAGATGAAAGCCAGTTAGTGGCAGCGTCATTAGCCCTAAAAGCCAAACTGAATTCACTTAAAGGCGTCAGTGACGTAAACGACAGCCGTCAATCAAGTGCCAAAGAAGTGCAGTTTCAGTTAAAGCCGTTGGCCAATGCATTGGGTTTAACCTTAGCTAATATCGCCTCACAGGTGGGCAACAGCTTTTACGGTCTTGAAGCACAACGTATTATTCGTAATGGTGAAGAAATAAAAGTGATGCTTCGCTACCCTGAAGAGCAACGTAATTCAATCGCACTGGTACAAGATGTGATGATTAACACCCCACAAGGTGCAGAATTACCGCTATCTGAAGTGGCTGAAATAATGGTGGTTCAAGGCGTTAACAGTATCCGCCGCGAAAATGGTAACCGTACCATTAACGTGTGGGCCAATGTAGATGCAGATCAAACTGAACCGTTTAAGTTAGCTAAAGATATCCGTGATAACTTTATGCCTGAGTTATTGATTAAGTATCCGCGAGTACACAGTGTGGTTTCTGGTAGTATTCAAGAGCAATTAGACAGCGCAGATACACAAATGCGTGACTTTATCTTATCGTTATTGCTGATTTATAGCTTGTTAGCTATTCCACTACGCTCATATATTCAGCCTGTGATGATCATGTCTGTGATCCCGTTTGGGGTTATTGGTTCCGTAATGGGCCACATCATTTTAGGTATCGATTTAAGTGTACTATCGATGTTCGGTATTATTGCCGCGGCTGGTGTTGTGGTGAATGACTCGTTGGTGATGGTGGATTATGTCAATAACTCACGCAAAGCGGGTGTGCCGATGAAACAAGCCGTTCTCAATGCAGGTTGCCGTCGCTTTCGGGCTATCATGCTAACGTCATTAACAACATTCATGGGTTTAGTGCCGATTATGGCTGAGACCAGTATGCAAGCTCAAATGGTGATCCCAATGGCGGTTTCATTAGCGTTCGGAGTATTATTTGCGACTGTGGTAACTTTATGTCTTATTCCATGTTTATATATTGCAATTGAAGACGGTAAAGCATTGATCCGCAAGGTCATCAATATTTACGTCCCTGCTCCTTCGTCTGCGATACCAGCAACCGAACAGCATTAAAAGCAATTACAACTACAATAAAAAAGGGCCTAAATGGCCCTTTTTTATTGCATTTTTTATGGTCGAGACAACACTTATAAATCCACTCTATCGATGGTTTTTTATGATGTGATGATCGATGTTCAAAGATTAAGTGAGTAATTGGTTTTATTCACAAAATAGTCCCTCAGTTAAAATAATCTCTTTATCGTTATTCGATAAAATAATATGCTAATCTAGCGCTAACTACCTTGTTTATTGCCAGCCAGCTAAGGTCACACTTTATGAGTCAACGCAGTATTAATGCACTCTTTAAACCCACTTCTGTGGCAGTCATTGGCGCATCTAACGGCAATAAACGCGCAGGTAAAGCAGTGATGAAAAACCTGCTATCAGGCGGTTTTTCTGGTCCAATAATGCCTGTGACACCCAAATACACCGCAGTAATGGGCGTATTGGCTTACCCCAATATTGAAGCATTACCGATCAAACCTGATTTAGCTATAATTTGTACCAACGCCCTGAAAGTGCCCAGTATTGTTGAACGTTTAGCTCAATTTGGCTGCAAAGTTGCGATTATTATGGCTTCTGGCATGGCATCGCAAACTGACGAGCAAGGTAATAATTTACTGGAACTCACCAAACAGTATGCGAAACGATACGGTATGCGTTTATTAGGCCCCAATAGTTTAGGAATGATTTTACCGCCTATAGGGCTCAATGCCAGTTTAGCGCACGCAGGAGCCAACGTCGGCAAAATTGCATTTGTGTCGCAATCGGCTGCTATTTGCACCACAGTCCTCGATTGGGCCAACAATAAAGGTATTGGCTTTTCGTCGTTTATTTCACTCGGCGATGCCACCGATATCGACTTTGACGAATTACTCGATTATTTGGGCCGCGACAGTAAAACCAGCGCTATCATGCTGTATATCGATTCCATTAACGAAAAACGTCACTTTTTATCAGCCGCCCGCGCTGCCTCACGCAATAAACCCATCTTTGTGATTAAATCAGGGCGTAGCCGTGAAGGAGTACAAGCTGCAATGCTCCATACTGGTGGTATTGGCGGTAACGATGCCGTTTATGAAGCCGCTTTTAGACGTGCCGGTATGTTAAGAGTAAACGATTTAATTGAATTATTTGCTGCAGTAGAAAGCCTTGCTCATTCAACCCCATTAAAAGGTGAACGATTAGTTATTATGAGTAATGGCGGCGGCCCTGCAGTCTTGGCTGCGGATGAGTTGATTATTAAAGGTGGCAAACTGGCACAATTGTCAGAAAAAACCGTGACAGAACTGAATGCTATTTTACCCAGTACATGGTCACGACAAAATCCTATCGACATGATTGGCGATTCAGACAGCCAACGCTACGCAGATACATTAAAAGTGCTCATGAGCAGTAACGATACTGACACTATTTTGGTGCTACATTCGCCATCGATATTAGGTGAAAGTGTTGAAATCGCTAACAGTATTATCGACACTATCAATCAACACCCTAATCGCAATCGAATCAATATGCTCACCAATTGGAGCGGTGAAGACTCAGCTTATTTGGCCCGTAAACGATTTACCAAAGCAGGCATTCCGACCTATCGAACCCCTGAGGGTGCCGTGAGAGCATTTATGCACATGGTCGAGTATCGTCGTAACCAAAAGTTACTCCAAGAAGTACCGCAGTCAATACCCGATAATATTCCGACTGACAGCAAAGCCGCACGGCTATTACTGCAACGCGCCTTGGATAATGGTCAAACAGTGGTTGAAACACATCAAGCTGTGGATATTTTGCGGGCTTACGGACTCAACACCATTGAAACCCGCTTTGTAAAAGATGTTGATGAAGCGGTTAATGTCGCCAACCAAGTAGGTTATCCTGTAGCGTTAAAAGTGCAATCACCAGACCTACTCTATAAATCAGATGTGCACGGCGTAGTGTTAAATTTAGCTTCTGATGAAGATGTTAGTCACGCCGCCCACTCTATTATTGACAGGGTTCATCAAATTAACCCTTCGGCCAAAATTGATGGATTAATTATTCAAAAAATGGCGTTAACCGCAGGTGCTCAAGAAATTAGAGTGTCAGTAATTAATGACCCAGTATTTGGTCCAGCTATCTGTTTAGGTGAAGGTGGATCTGAATGGGACCCAACACGCGATGCCGCTGTTGCACTGCCACCATTAAACATGGCACTGGCTCGCTATATGGTGATTCAAGCACTTAAAACCCATAAGTTGCGAGACCGTCATTTGCCACTTGGTCTCGACATGAATGCTTTATGCGTGATGCTGACGCAAATATCTCACTTAATTATTGATTGTCCTGAAATTGCCGAAGTAGACATTAATCCTGTGTTGGCCGCGGGGGAAATAATCACCTTATTAGACGTCAATATGCGTCTTCATGCCACCCCGCAAGACAACATTAACCGTCTGGCCATTTTGCCCTACCCAAAAGAATTAGAACAAACTACCACGCTGAAAAATGGACTCGAGATAATGTTGCGTCCCATCTTGCCAGAAGATGAACCTAAGCACTTAGATTTTGATAATTCATTAAGTGATGAAGACAGATACAAGCGCTATTTTGGGGTGCGCTCACGAATGACCCATGAAGAAATGGCAGTTTTAACGCAAATTGATTATTCGCGTGAGATGGCGTTTATTGCGACGACAATGACAGAGGATGGTGAAGAGCTAACGTTAGGGGCTGTGAGAGCGTCTATCGACCCTGATAATACCGAAGCTGAGTTTGCTATGGCTGTTCGCAGTAATTATCAAGGGATTGGCTTAGGCAAGTTATTACTGGAAAAACTGATTGCTTACTATAAAACCAACAATACACTGTATTTAACGGGCTTTACCATGTTTGAAAACCGCAGTATGGCCAACCTCGCCAAGTCACTTGGGTTTACCGTATCATTTGATATGGAAGAACATTTGATAAAGATGCACATGGATTTACAACCAAAAGCGCAATAACATTTTGGTTGTATTAAATGTAATCAACTGCAGGTAAACATAAGCCCACATGGCTCAACATATAAAAGTTGATTCATTGTGGGTTTAACGGTGTTAAATCAAATCTTGGTATCAGCGAATAAGCAAAACAAATGCTAATAACACAGTACAACCACTGCGAGTGATTAACCAAACTTGACGCAATTTTTACCAGCGGCTTTGGCAATATAAAGTTGTTCGTCAGCACGCGATAATAAGGTATCTACATCATCACCCGTTTGAATAGTGGCCACACCAATAGAAACGGTAATATGGCCCAGGTTCTGTTTCTTTTCCTTACCTATAGAAAGCTGTTTTAATGCAATTCTTTCACGTATTTTTTCAGCCACATTAACGGCATCAATAAGCTTGGCATTGGGCAACATTACCACAAACTCTTCACCACCATAGCGGGCAACCAAATCATCGCCTTTAACGGTATGCTTCATGGCTAAAGCCACATAAGCCAACACTTTATCACCAATTAAGTGTCCAAAAGTATCATTAAACATCTTGAAATTATCGATATCTATCATCAACAAACTGCATACTGTTTGAGTGTCGACAAACTTGGTCATCTGCTCGGCGGCAAACAATTCATAGGAGCGGCGGTTTTTTAACGATGTGAGTTCATCCGTCATAGCTACTTTACTCAAATTTTCCATTTCGTCTTTAAGGTTGGCAATTTCTCCCGATAATGATTCAAGACTTGCAGACATTTGATGATTATTAGCAATGACTTGGTCAACTTCGGCGATTATAGAGCCAACAATAAGATTAAGTTCATCAGTATTAGGATTTGTTTGTAGCTTTTCACCAAATTCATTGAGGTTAGTTGAAAATGATTCAGTGCCAACATTTAACTGCTCAATCTTATTTAGTAAGCTGTTAATCAGGATTTGAGTTTCGATTTGTACGTTCTCAATAACTTCTGGTGATTGCTCTTCAATAAATCGATTGTATAAGCCTAAATTAACTTCGGGAGTAAATTGAACACCATTAGCAATTAAACCGTCAATTGCGCGTTTTAAATTAAGGTTCCTCTCAGCAAAATAATCAAACCAAATAGCATAGTTTTCTGGCGTAACAGGAATCGATAAGGTCGCCATTTTAGGTAACGCTAAATGCAGTATATGCGAGGTTTGTTCTAGATTTTGGGTATTATGCATCGAAGACGATACCTTATTAATAAATACAATGTGTCAAAGGTTATCAGTATGTTATGTCATACTTATGAACTAAACTCAATTATTGATGTTTCTGTTGCACAATAAACTAGCGTAAATAAAATATATTCATTTAACCCTTTCCATAGCAAGCATCGTTTACACTAAACAAACCACGCTAACTATGGGATAAAGAGGGATAATCTAAATTCAAACTGAATGAGTTGATATCAAACCTGCCATGATTTTTATTAACAGTGCAATTGGTATGTTAAAAGACCATTTACTCCCTTGTTTGGAGATCAATTGACAGTAAGTACACATTAAAAATCAATTACCTTTTGAGCCGGTAACCACAAATACAATGCTATTTTATAGAAGTAGCGTTACATGCATTTTTATAAGGACAGAATATGAAACCTCTCAGTGTTACTGATACCATAAAAATCGCGATGACGGTTACAGTCATCTTTGCTAGTGTTATCTCATTTGGAACCAGAGCAACCAGTCCCGTTGACAATAATTATCTGAACACCCTAAAAATCAATAGTACGGTTATGGATGTCAGTCAATATAAGCCGCAAGAAGCTAGTAAAATGTATCCTGCCCCCACAGAGGGAATGGTCCAACATGTATTAACCCTACCAGCACTAAATGATGAGCAAGATTACATGCTTGAAGTGCAAATAGGCCAAAATAAAATTGTCGATTGTAATAAGACTAAACTCATCGGTGAAATTGACAAAATATCGCTAGCTGGTTGGGGATATGTCTATTACCAAGTAGATAAGGTGATGCAAGGTCCGACAACCAAAATGATGTGCACTAACGCCAAATCAGCTGAGTTTATTGTGCTTAATGAAGCCATGACGTTACGCTATGACAGCCGTCAACCAAAAGTGTTCTATTTGCCAGAAGGCACCGAATTACGCTATAGAGTGTGGAAAACAGTGAGCGAATTTGAGTTTAGTGGCCAGTAGCATTGGGACCCACAGGGCTTGTACTTATGCTTGGGATAGCTTGCTAATTCGTTGAAATTTTTTGGCTATTTCATTTGAGTTAGTTGACCCCTATCTAACGGCCAATGTGGGAGGCTGCGGCAAGAGTAATGCCAGTGAGTAGTGTAGATTGACACTCAACTATTACAATGGCTAAGCGGCGGTATTGCCTTGGTTGGAAAAGGTGATATGAAAATGGCTCATCAATAATTGGATAACATTGGGAAACGTTAAAATGATCCACTATTAACACTCAGCACACCGAGACACTCGTGTGCTGAGCTTAATCAACTCGATTTAGTAACGGCGAACCCTGACCACTTGCATTATTTCAATTTCAAATCCGCCCACGACTTCTTTTGCCGGGTAGTAAATCAAATTGACTTTATGGTCTAACAAACTCTTGAAACGTTGAGGTCGCTTGTATTTAAATGGCACATCGCAATCTTTAATCATTAACGTTTGAACCACCCACTCTCCAACTTGCCGTTGAATATGGGACACCACCGTCACGCCTTCACTTTGTATTAACTCACCGTGTCGCTCTAACAGTATTTTAGGAACCGGTTTCATGAATTTACCTTCTTAACAGTATCCAGAATATCTTGATATCGATAAGCACTAAAACGTCCAAAGCCATCTAATTGTTTAACTTTCAAACGACTAAACATTGGCATTATCATACCAGCAAGAAATTTAGCCTGCGTAGCAATGGTTGGAGTGGGTAACGATTTTGCTCGAGCCACTAACATTAACGGTTCGAGCAATGTTGTCACTGTGGCCGAGTCTGGTAACGGAGCCACAGCCTGTTTGGATAAGACGGCAATTTGCCCACGACAAACGCTGCAGTGGCCACATTCTTGTGGCACCGAGTGGTCATCAAAATAGTGAGCTAAATTTGCACTTAAACAACGATCAAGTTCAAAAAAATCGACTAGCTTACCAATCCGCACAATCTCTTTATGTTCATTCTCACTAAAATATTGACTGAGTTGCTGGGTCAATTGTTGTAATTGCTGCGGTGTCGCTAATGCCTGCTGTTGTACATCATACACTTGAGTGATTTTTTTTGTCTCAAGAATTATCAAATTCTGTTCAGCTAAATAGTCTAATGCCGCAACAACTCGTTGTCGTTCACAACCATGTTGTTGATATAAACTGTCAAAATCCAGTTGCCCCCACACCTTTTTAAACTGTGTATGGGCAAATACCTGACTCAAGAATTGCTGGCGCTGATCGTTAAATCGACTCAGGATGGCTTGCTGGTCTTCCACAAACCGATATTTAAATTCAGCAAAATAAGCATAGCTTGGACGGATCACGCCTAATAGTTCTAACTGCACAAATAACGTTTTCAAAGGCAATGAACGAATATTACATGCTGTAGATAATGGCGTTTCTTGTACCTCCCAGCGACCATTTTCGGTTTCAGATGCAATAATGCCTAATAATTGACCTATATTATCTGCTTCTGGCGTATCGCCGTAAACAAAATTTTCAACAGTATTTAATCCATCTAAATTTGCTAACGTCACACAATGAGCTAGCAAACCATCACGCCCTGCTCGACCGATTTCTTGGCTGTAATTTTCAATCGACTTTGGTAAATCAAAATGGATAACAAATCGAATATCTGATTTATCAATGCCCATACCAAAAGCAATCGTCGCCACAATCACTTGAATGTGATTCTGCATAAATTGTTGTTGAATATGTTGTCTAACCGTCTGCTCCATACCTGCATGGTACGCTGCAGCATTTATCCCCTGACGGATTAAGTGTGCAGCAACGTCCTCAGCAGTTTGTTGTAGAGTTACATACACTATGCCAGCACCAGTATAGTGTTTTACGGTAAGCGCGAGTTGAGTGAGCTTTTGTTGCTGATTAACCGCGACAACCGACAAATCTAAATTCGGGCGATAAAAACCGGTTTGTATTACCTGCTCCGCTAATAAACCAAAACGCTTGGCCATATCCAGTTTTACTTGTTCAGTTGCCGTTGCGGTTAATAACAAACTTTGAGGGATTGAAAATTCTTGGCAATATTGTGGAATTTTTAAATAATCAGGCCTGAAATTGTGCCCCCATTCTGAAATACAATGCGCTTCATCAACCACCAGCAACGAAATCGGTACTGATTTAAGAAATTGCCTAAAACGTTCATTTTTAAAACGTTCAACTGATACCATCAAAATTCGCGTACGTTGATCTCGTACATCACGCATCACTTGTTGTGTTTGATCATAAGTTAAACTTGAATCAATACTGGCCGCGGCGATGCCTTTACTCGCTAAAAATGCCAGCTGATCTTTCATTAAAGCCAACAACGGCGAAATAACTAAGGTTAGATTGGGTAACTGTTGGGCACAAAACTGATAACACAAGGACTTACCTGAACCGGTAGGAAATATCGCTAATGCAGAATGACCTGCCAAAATGGTTTCAATAACCGCTTGTTGGCCTTCTCTGAACTCAGTAAAACCAAATTGTTGCTGTAACAATTGATATAGCGTCTGTTGATCGAATAACTTTGAAGCGGCTTCAGAAGTTGCTGCGTCGCTATATGGTGAGGGAGTCATATAAAATCCTGTTGTTAACCCCAAACAACATAGGATTATACGATAATTGATAAAACGGTAAGCCTTAGCACTATGGGAATAGTTAACATACGGTCTAAAGTGCTATGAAAGGAATGTAAAACACATGACCTACGTTTGCCGTTTACGGGCAATATATTGATTAATCAATTGGGTCAACTTATCTTCAAAACGCTCTTCTATGTCATCAAGATCTTGATCGAAAGAACCAATAAACTTAACCGCTTTGTCACGAGACAACACTTTACCTGCAAGACTGTATTGAATTTCTACTAAGCTTTTGTCTAAGCGAGGCGCAAGAAACCAATGACACACATCAGCATTTAAGTTTACTAATGCTCGCTCGGCTATTTGGCAAAAGGTGTTGATATGCTCAGCACCATCGGGCCCTAAACAACCGGGTTCAAGACGACACAAAACAACTAATTTTTTAGTATTTATCTCTCTAGCACTGTTTATCAACTCTTCCATAATGTGTACGAAACGGTCCTTAATAAAATCCTGTTGATTAGAATGTTACCTAAGTAAATCTTGTAACCTCATAGCAATAACTAACACCACTGGGGTTCAGTTAGCATCGCGTAATTTAGCAAAATATGCAACCGTTTGGCGCCGACTAAGCTATTTTTCAGCGCACTCATGACTGGCTTTTAATGCTTGTTTAAAAGCATTAATAAACTCAGCAATAGGCGTTAAGGTTTCTTTTGCTCGACGGTTACGCCCAAGCAATGAAGATTCTACGAATAAGTCAAACCAAGTCGATAATGCTAAACCATTTTGAGGCTCTTGAGCTGCGGTTAATGCCATTGCCGCGACTTCTGCCGTGCCCAGTTGAAAATCATGACTGCCTTTACGAAGAGCGTAAGTTGCTAAAGTTTCTGGTGCAAATGAAAGCACTGGCATTTGCTGTAAATACGGGCTTTTACGGTACATTTTAATGGCTTCACGCCAACTACCATCAAGCATCACCAACAAAGGTATTTTAGTTATGCCCTGCTCAGTGGTTAATGAAGTGGCCGTTATTTGCTCAACGACGACTTGATCGTTCTCAATATATTGTTGTGGGAACACTAAAAAGGGTTGATATGTTGGATTAGATAATAAGGCCAACATTGCAGTGTCTGTCTCGGTTCGAGTCCATAAAAACGCATGAGTGTCAGGAATTAAGTCGGCAATTAACCTACCACTATTGGTTGGTTTCAACACTTCATCGTTATACATAATCAACATAAAACTGGTATTGGTGTTTAAGTATTGACGATGTTTGCAGGTGCAAAATAATTCACCCAAGAGGCACAAATTGCATCTAACAAGCTTCTTTCCTCGCGCGCCAAAAGGCTTCGTCGACAAGGATTTTCGATATTCATGCAAACGGTGAACTGCATGAATTGGCGCTTTAGTGGGTTTACTCGGCAGTTCTGACATTTGGCAACTCTGAGATGAAAAAAGTTCATCACCAATATTGGTGATGAACTGATAAATGCATTAGGAGGAAATTATAGAATACGGCGTAATAAAAAGTCTGCTTTTAAACGGCGAATTCGATTCATGATTTTTTTCACCGGTTTAGGGTATTTCTGCAAAGTATCAATTTGGCTGTAATGGAATAATCGCTCAGTGTGTAGCAAGATATATTGCTGCTCCTGGATAAACGACTCTTTCCAGCATCCTGACTCATCATGCAATAATAAGCCATTTTCTAAATCCAATGCCCACGCTCGTGGGTTTAGGTTCGAACCTGTTATCAGATGTTTTCTATTATCGGCGCTGATGCCCTTCAAATGAAAACTGTTAATACCATCTTTCCATAGATGAATATTCAGTTGTCCGTTCTCAATAGCCCATTGCTGATTTTTGGCAAATTTACGCAGTGATTGCTCGTACATGTACGGCAACGCACCAATCGTTGAAAAATCTTGATCCGGCGGAATGTAGAAGTCATTCGCCGTTTTATCACCGACAACAATATCAATTTTTTTGCCATCACGCAGATGTCTTGCTAATGCACGAGTTAAAATTGTCGGCGGGTTGAAATAAGGCGTACAAATAAACAACTCTTTAGTCGACGAATCAACCAACTTAACAATAGTGTCATTTAATTCGTTGTTTTTTCTACCTAAACCCATCAATGGCGTAACACGATTACCCACTGTTGTAGAGGTATACTGATAACGCGCCTGTGATAGACGATGTTTAAAACTTTTTACATCGTTCTTTTCAGGGTTATCTTCATTGTCTGCCGCTTGACTTAAAACACTCACGGCAGGATCGCTAACAATATCCTGCTTTATCATGTCACGCATACTGCGTGCTAGTTCAGGACAATCGATAACATGGTATCTATCGAAACGGTATTTTTCTTGCTCGTGTAAATAAATGTTGTTAATACTCGCACCACTGTAAATAACAGTGTCGTCAATGATAAAACCTTTAAGATGCAGTACACCCATAAATTCGCGAGACTTTACCGGTACACCGACAATATCAAACGGGTGCGATGCTTGATCCATTAATTGACGATATAAAATATAGTTACCACTGTCACCCTTTTGACCTATTAGGCCGCGGCGTGCACGATGATAATCAACTAACACTTTGATATCTAATTGTGGGTTTTGTTTTTTTGCGTCTAATAACGCCTGTAATACCTCACGGCCAGCTTCATCATCTTCAACATATAATGCTGCGATGTAAATTGAAGATGTTGCCGATGCAATTTTAGTAAGTAAGGCTTGCTTAAAATCTTTTGGCTTAAGCAACCAAGACACAGCATCTGCATTTAGGGCAATACCACCTAGCTTATCCAGCAAGGCATCCTCCTTAAAATGGGTGGCCATTACGATAATCAGTAATGGGATCAAATTTAAAAAACATCACAGCGATATATTGTAATTGTAAGTACGCTGTTCAACTGTTTAGCAAGTAACACATGCCATGTTTACTGATAAATTGAGGGAATAAGTAACTTCAACCTCAATTGATGATGTTTCTTTTAACGCAATATCGATAGTGTTAACGAGATAACCTTTGCAATGATAAATATCATTGTTAGATGGTTTATCCTGGTCAGTCTATCCGCTCTAATCAACTTATATCACGCCACAACATGCTGTAAAATTGTACTATTGCAGCTCTTAGGCATCTAAATCTGACAGAGTGAGCGAGCTTGGCGTTCTGTTAAGCTGATAGAAATTACCGACTAACAAGGTGATGAGCAAGATTTTTCTCACTTAACGGCGGTTTTAGTACGCTTTTTTGTTGTTAATTCGCGCAATAAAGCAAGATTGCTTGCTAACTAGCCAACTAAAACACCAATGGTAATGAAGTAAACACCAATTTACATAATCATAAATAAGGAAATATAACCAAAAATCATCAAATGCGTATCAGGCAAGGATATCATCAGCTAACATAACCTATCGTTACTGAACTCTTGTTATAGGCTTTTATGAATTCCATTCTTTTTTGTCTCCCCCAGCCTCGTTTCTTTCATGAACAACCATCTTTGCGGTTCACTCAAGCCTTATGTCTGCTAGGAGCATTTATTACCTCAAGCCTGCCCAATGTATCGCTCGCAGCAGAAGTCCCCAGCCAGGTAGCACTGAGCCAGCAACAAACAATCCATAGCGATAATATTCACCAGCAACCTACAGCATTGTATCTTGATAATATGCTGCAGCTACTAAAACCAGCACATTCACAGCTAGGCATCACAGTGTGGGACATGACGACTCAAAAAACAGTTTTTGAGTACAACAATCAATCGTTAATGCAGCCGGCAAGTGTTCAAAAACTATTAACCGCATTGGCTGCAACTAAACAACTCGGTAAAGACTTTACTTACCAAACTCGCTTAACCACATTAGCCCAGCAACCTCTGGATAAAAGTCTGATTGAAAATGGCATATATTCTGGCGATATTTACATAGAATTTAGTGGCGATCCGACCTTAAAATACCAAGATTTGCGACAGTTACTTGCCTCTTTAAGTCAGTTAGGTATTACTGAGCTTACGGGGAATATTGTATTAACCAGCGAGCAAGATAGCCAACTGCAGGCGCCTGGTTGGGTATGGGATGATTTAGGGATCTGCTACGCGGCGCCAATATCGCCTTTCATCATTGATAAAAATTGTGTCTATGGTCGATTAGCAACAACGGGCTACAATAAAGTGGCCAACATCACCATGATGGGAAATCGGCCCATTGAAATCAGCAATGATGCTTATTTTGTCACCCCAATTGTCAACCGACCTGTCGCTAAACCCGCTGTTCAGACATTAACTGATGCGGTTGTGCTTCCTGCATACCTCACGGAATCAGTACCACAGTGTCAATTAACGCTAAGTCGTTTCGATAATAATCGCTATCATCTGAGTGGCTGTCATGTCGGGGCTAAATCGTTGCCTTTAGCAATAGCTATTACCGAACCACAATTGTACGCGCAACAGATCGTAGCCAAACAATTGGCTTCTTTAGGCATTGTGCATCAGCAACCCATTACAGCAAGTATAATGAACACAGAAGCGCAGTTTATGGCTCAAAGACAAGTCATCGCCAGCCACCAATCTGCAGCCTTGCCCCAGTTACTTGAAACCATGTTGCTCAAATCAGATAATTTAATTGCCGACAGTTTATTAAAAAAATTGGGTGAGGTTTATTATCAAGCACCAAGTGACTTTGCCCGGAGTGGCCAAGCATTGAAAACCATTCTGTATTCAATTGGCATCGATTTATCAAATGCAAACATCGCTGATGGCTCTGGTTTGTCGCGTTATAATTTACTCACGCCTGAACACGTATTAAGTGTACTTACTACCCTATACCAACAACCTGAATACCGCTTCTTACTCGAGTTGTTACCACAATCTGGTGTAAGTGGTACTTTGCGCTATAAACGCTATTTCAATAAATCTCCGTTGAAAAACCACGTGTTTGCTAAAACTGGCAGTATGCTGGGCATTGCAAACTTAGCGGGACGAGTTAATGTCAGTAATGGTCATGATTATTTATTTGTTTTATTCGAAAATGGGTTAAGTCCGCAGATTAAAAAACAACAAAAAGCGCCTTTTTCGGCGGTGTTTTTGCAAACCATGATGGATGTCCCAAGATAACATGTACTAGAGATAGCATATCCATAGCAGCCATATTTTGCTAAAACGGTGGCTGCTATCTTCTGCATAATCTAAAAATAACGATTATGGCCACCAGCATCGGTGACCTGAGTAAAAATGATACTTTAAACATCAATAAAGTAACAAATAACGTAAAATCATCATTATATCGACACAATTTTCCTTTCAGCACTAGCGCATATTTCAACTTGCTATAACATTGTTAGCCGTAACCTTAAGATATGAATATTTTATCGTGTGGAGATAATATGGATAAGCAAGTGAGTTCGCGTGGCACCAAAGAAAAAGCCCTTCGTTTAAATCTAGACGAAAAAAAGTACGGCACCATTGTCGAAATTGGTGCCGGACAAGAAGTCGCACGTAACTTTTTTGTGGCTGGCGCCGCTGCGGGAACAATAGCTAAAACCATGTCAGCCTACGATATGAAGTTTTCTGACGCGATTTACGGCGTGCAAGAAGATGGACGCTATGTCAGTAAAGCCCGCGTATTAGCAATGATGGAGCAGGAGTTTGACCTTGTTGTCGATCGTGTCGGCGGCGTTCGTTCAAAATCATCACGTTATTTCAGTTACGCAACAACCGTATCGGCTAAAAGTTTTAATCGTAAAAATGAATGCCATGCGTGGTGTGGTGTGCGGATTCAAATGTACCCTGGTGCAGAGCCTTCTAATATTATTGTCCATGTGCGCATGTTTGACGATACCGCTGAAGCTCAGCAGCAAGCGCTAGGTATTTTAGGTGTAAACCTTATTTACGCCAGCTACTATTATTTTGAAGATCCAAAAATGATTATCGATTCGTTAACCGATAACATGAAAGCCAATCGAATTGAAATTGACTGTATTGACTTTCAGGGTCCCTACTTTGAAGATGTCGACAATCAAGCAAAGAATATTCATCTTATTCGCAGCTGGAAAACTCGCGCGATTATGTTCAAAGCCGATGGCACTGTCGCGGTACCTGCCGATATGCTGTACAAAAAGAACGTGTTAACCATTCGAGGTTCATTTAAACCTGTTACCAACCTTAATGTTGATATGATCCAGCAAGGCTACAAAGCCTTTTCGACATTAGAAGGGGTAACTGATAAAAATACCGTATTAATCGCAGAAATATCACTGAATGACTTACACGGTAAAGATGCCAATATGACCGAAAAGGACATTATGGAACGGGTTAAATTGCTTAATTTATTAGGCTATAACGTGATGATTTCTGATTACACCCGCTATTTCTCATTACGTGCTTATTTCCGTCAGTACACCCAATTGCAAATCGGCATTGTGGTGGGTATTGTTAACATTAAACAAATTTTTGATGAAGAATATTATCGTGGGATGGAAGGCGGAATTCTCGAAGCTTTTGGTAAGTTATTTCCTGATAATACGCGTTTATTCGTCTACCCAGAACGAGATGAAAAGGGTGAGCTAAATGACTTAAACACGGTCAGTGTGCCTAATAATTTGCGTTTTTTATTCCGCCACGTGCTCGATAACGGCTTTATCACCAGTATTGAATCAAGCAATCTTGATTTGTTTAATATTTTTTCTCGAGAGATTTTACAGCAAATTTGTCGCGGTCAAGGAGAATGGGTTGGCGCCGTCCCCGAAGCTGTCAGTAAAGCCATCATGGAACAAAAATTATTTGGTTACCGCGGCTAATGAATATAGAGCAACTTTTTACGATAACTAAGATACCATGCCTTGGTTAGTTACGCTGGGATTGAGTATTAGGCATTAGGTGAAAAATGATAACTTATCAGTGGTTAAACAATTGATTCCATTTTTTACTTTCATTATGCAAAAAGTTCGTTAATACACTATTGTTAAATGGCTAACCTAAATGAGGTTAGCCATTTTTTTTATTGGCATTTTATTCACTCAAAGTTAATTTAGTGTAATCAAATTTAAATGCGCTACCGTTAATGACTCTAGGCTACCCACACGGACTTAACCACACACGTTAACATTTAAATTAATACCATCATTAATGACTGCTCGTCCGTTTTTAATGTTCACCCTTACTAACCACAGGAAATAGCGATTGTTGCAGATATTGGCTTTATCTATGCTTATTTTAGGACTCGGCATGCTGGTCTTTAGTTTAAGAGCAGTAAATAAAATTTGTATTAAGGACAATAATACTGGCTGGCGAGTATTGAGAGGGTTGATCTTCTTTTTCGTGTTGGGCTATTTAGGCGTTTTTTATTATCTGAGTAAACAATCAAATTTAGCTGTATCTGATATCATTTTTTGCATCATTATGTTCTGTGGAGGAGGATTTGTCGTTTTGGTAACTCGACTGAGTTTATTGAGTTTAGTAAAAGTCGAAAAATTGGTCATTAATGAACGTAGTAATGCGCTGCACGATAGCTTAACAGGCCTACCTAACAGAAAATACTTAATGGATTCATTAAGCCAGCATGTCAATGCTGGGCTGCCATTTAGTCTACTGCTGATTGATTTGAACAGATTTAAGCAAGTCAACGATGCATTAGGCCATTACTATGGTGATTTATTGCTTATCGAAGTCGGTAAAAACATCTCTGAACATTTACCCGATGATGCACAGTTATTTAGACTAGGCGGAGACGAGTTTGCCGTCATTGTCACCCAAGTAGAATTAGACCCCCTTCAACACACCATTAACACAATCCATTTAGCACTTGAATCAGCATTTTGTATTGAAAACTACGATTTACTTGTTGGTGCAAGCATTGGCTTAAGCCACTTTCCTATTCTTGCAAATGAAATAGGTCTGCTATTACAACAAGCAGATATTGCAATGTACTCAAGTAAGAAGTTAGCCACCTTATACACTATTTATGACCTGACTCTTGAAAACAATGCTGCCGAAAAAATGAATATCAGTGCTTCATTAAAACGTGCCATTGAACAACAAGAATTTGAACTCTGGTATCAACCTATCATTAATTTACGCAACAACCGTCTTTATGGTGTTGAAGCGCTTATTCGCTGGCCTCGGCCAGATGGCAGTTACACCCCGCCAAGTGTGTTTATTCATATCGCGGAACAAACCACCCTAATAAACCAAATAACCGACTGGGTTATGCAACAAGTTGCAAAGGATGTTGAACATTTTGAATCCTTAGGGCTATCTCTCTGTATCCACCTAAATTTATCAGCTAAAGATTTACAAGACCCCAATTTGGTCAATAAAAGTATTTCTCTTGTTAAGGCTAATCATTCATCGCAGAAGATAATGTTTGAGATAACCGAAAGCGCAATGATGACCAACGTAGAGCAAGCTAAAGATGCCATGGCACAGATTACTGCCGCAGGTGGTACATTCAGTATTGATGATTTTGGCACGGGGTTTTCTTCACTAGAACTATTGCGAGACCTTCCTGTTACCCAAATTAAAATTGACGGCTCATTTATCAACAGTATTCATCATAGCGATGCTGACTTGGCGATAGTTAAATCGGTAATATTTCTGTCAAAGCACTTGAAATGTAACGTTGTAGCAGAAGGTGTGGAACGAAGTGCAACGGCAACATTATTGGCATCACTTGGTTGTGATCTTGCCCAAGGTTACTACTACAGTAAACCAATACCCATTTCATCTTTTGCCAATTATATCCAAGAACAACAATCAGTAAGCGCCGTAGCCAATCAAAATAGCTTTTAATGACTTGGATCATGTCTAATACTAAACTTTTGGCCTAATCTCTATCAACAACTGTTCGATTATTGAACGAACCTTAATGCTAAAGTGACTAATCTTACTCATCAATAAAACCGATTAGCTGGACCAGTAAAAGTCGCTTTCATTCATAGTCACAGTCAGTTAGCCTGTTAACTCAATCCAGTGATGCATAAAATTTATGCTATTTTTAGTGATAAAGGAACCTATCATGGACAAAGCACAACATACCCAAGGCAAGTGCCCAGTAGCTCACGGTGGCAATACCACAGTCGCAAGCGACGTAATGGAATGGTGGCCTAATGCTCTTAATCTCGATATTCTTCACCAGCATGACAATAAAACCAATCCAATGGATCCAAATTTCGATTATCGTGAAGCTTTTAAAAGCCTCGACCTGTCTGCGGTAAAACAAGATCTTCGCGCGTTAATGACTGATAGTAAAGATTGGTGGCCAGCCGACTGGGGCCATTATGGCGGTCTGATGATCCGTATGGCTTGGCACTCTGCTGGAACTTATCGTATGGCAGATGGACGCGGCGGTGCTGGAACCGGTAATCAACGCTTTGCGCCCCTCAACAGCTGGCCAGATAACGCCAATTTAGACAAAGCACGTAGATTACTGTGGCCAATTAAAAAGAAATATGGCAATAAGTTATCTTGGGCAGATTTAATCATACTCGCCGGTACCATCGCTTATGAATCAATGGGCTTAAAAACCTTTGGTTTTGCTGGCGGCCGTGCTGATATTTGGCATCCAGAAAGAGATATTTACTGGGGTTCAGAAAAGCAATGGCTGGCAGCAAGCGACGCTGAAAATAGTCGTTACTCTGGACAACGCGACCTTGAAAATCCATTAGCTGCTGTGATGATGGGGTTAATTTATGTCAACCCTGAAGGTGTGGATGGTCAACCGGATCCGTTAAAAACTGCACAAGACATTCGTGTCACCTTTGAACGCATGGCAATGAATGACGAAGAAACTGTCGCCCTTACTGCTGGTGGACACACTGTCGGTAAATGTCACGGTAATGGTCGAGCAGAAAACCTCGAAGCCGCTCCAGAAGGCGCAGAGCTTGAAGACCAAGGTTTAGGTTGGTTAAACAAAACAAGCCGCGGTATTGGCCGCGATACTGTAACAAGTGGTATTGAAGGCGCTTGGACAACCCATCCAACACAGTGGGACAATGGTTACTTTGAGTTATTGCTTAATTACGATTGGGAACTTAAAAAGAGTCCTGCAGGTGCTTGGCAATGGCAGCCTATCAATATTAAAGAAGAACATAAGCCTGTTGATGTTGAAGACCCTTCGATTCGCCTAAGTCCTATTATGACAGACGCTGATATGGCGATGAAAATGGACCCTGAATATCGAAAAATTTCAGATCGCTTTTATCAAGATCCAGCTTACTTCTCCGAGGTATTTGCCCGAGCTTGGTTTAAATTAACCCATCGTGATTTAGGCCCTAAAAGTCGCTATCTTGGAACTGATGTTCCCGCTGAAGAGTTAATTTGGCAGGACCCTATTCCACAAGTTGATTACAGCTTAACTGAGCAAGAAGTTACCGATATTAGGGCTAAAATCTTGGCCAGTGGATTAAGTATTGCTGAACTTGTTGCTACCGCTTGGGACAGCGCCCGCACTTTCCGTGGCTCAGATTTTCGTGGCGGAGCAAACGGTGCCCGTATTCGCTTAGCGCCACAGAAAGACTGGCAAGGCAATGAGCCGGCAAGATTACAAAAAGTATTAGCCGTGTTAGCGACTATTCAAGCAGGCTTAACTAAATCTGTCAGTATTGCAGACTTAATTGTACTCGGCGGCACTGCTGCAGTAGAAAAAGCAGCTCATGCGGCTGGTGTTCACGTTAAGGTGCCTTTTGCCGCTGGTCGCGGTGACTCAACCCTAGCACAAACAGATGTTGAATCTTTTGACGTATTAGAGCCTCTACACGATGCATTTAGAAACTGGCAAAAGAAAGACTATGTTGTTCAGCCAGAAGAAATGATGCTCGACCGTACTCAATTAATGGGACTAACCGCGCATGAAATGACGGTATTGGTGGGTGGTATGCGAGTATTAGGTGCCAACTACGACAACAGCAAACATGGCGTATTTACCGACAATGTAGGTGTGTTATCAAATGACTTTTTTGTCAACTTAACTGATATGTCGTATAACTGGAAACCTGCAGGTAAAAACCTTTATCACATCGTGGACCGCAGCACCGATAAAGTGAAATGGACTGCTACCCGAGTCGATTTAGTCTTTGGTTCAAACTCTATTTTACGTTCGTATGCAGAGATTTATGCGCAAGACGACGCAAAGGAGAAATTTGTAAAAGACTTTGTTAAAGCGTGGACTAAAGTAATGAATGCAGACAGGTTTGATCTTAAGTAAACCTTACTGCCAATATAAAAAACAGGTGTAGAATAAATTTTCTGCACCTGTTTTAATGATTCAACACGACAAAAATATGTTTAATTCATCCGCTTCACTTCAAATTCTAATTTCACTTTAACCGGAAGCCGCTTGTCATTTTGCGCGGTAGGCTTAAACTGCTGTTTAGGCATTTTATTCAACAATGCCTGCGTCATCCAACCTTCTGGTGTAGAGCTAATTAACGTTTTGCTGACTTCATTACCATTTGAATCAATCGTTTGATAATATTCACCTTTACCAGCACCTTTAGGTAGCCAATCAGGTCTTTTATTTAACATCACAGGTTTTAATGTTTGTGGTGACCAATATTGATTCAACTGAGCAGAATTAATAATAACGATATCATGATTAAAAGTAGCTTCAGGCAATGTAGCGATCTCAGGCTGGGTTTGGCAACCCGCCGTAATAAAAAGTGATAGCGTGATAAGTGAAAGGTATTTTTTCATTCAATTCTTCCTTGAAACAATAATAAAGAAATTTTGAACAACAATATTACAGAGTGCTTTTGTTGTAAAAGTGATTTCAATAAAAATTAACTTATCACAGAGTCGTTAGTAAAAAATAGACCACAAAAAAGCACTGAAAGATCAGTGCTTTTAGATAGAGCAAAAGTTCATTAGCCTTTTAGAGCTCCATCAATCATTGTCTGCGCTTGAGCAATAATCTCATCCAAATGTTGCTGACTAATAAAGCTTTCAGCATAGATTTTAAATAAGGCTTCAGTACCCGATGGACGCGCAGCAAACCAGCCATTCTCAGTGGTCACTTTAATACCACCTATCGCAGCATTATTACCTGGTGCATGACTTAATATTGCTGTAATCGCCTCACCCGCTAATTCTGTGTCGGTAAAGCTGTCACGATTTAACTGTTCAAACTTAGCTTTTTTCTTAAGACTAATTGGGCTATCGATACGAGTGTAAAAACTTTCGCCAAATTGATCGGTTAACTCTTTATAGCGTTGTGCAGGTGTTTTGCCTGTTACGGCTAAAATCTCAGCCGCTAGTAATGCTAAAATAAAGCCGTCTTTATCAGTACACCAGGTACTGCCGTCACGTTTTAAAAACGCTGCACCAGCACTTTCTTCGCCACCAAAAGCAATCGTGCTATTTGCTAAACCAGCAACAAACCATTTAAAGCCCACAGGCACTTCTAAGCATTGTCGACCTAAGGCGTTACACACACGATCAATCATTGCACTCGATACTAAGGTTTTACCCACAGCCAGTGACTCAGACCATTGCGGACGATGAGTCATTAAATAATCTATCGCTACCGCCAAATAATGATTAGGGTTCATCAGCCCAAAGCCTGGGCAAACAATACCGTGACGGTCATAATCCGGGTCATTACCGACGCACAAATCATAATCTTCGCTGTACGCTAACAAACCTGCCATGGCATAAGGAGACGAGCAATCCATTCGAATTTTTCCGTCTTTATCTAATGGCATAAAACCAAATGTGGGATCAACTTTGTCATTGACTAAGGTAATATCTACACCATATTTAGCGGCAATTTTCTCCCAGTAGTAAATACCCGAACCACCCAGAGGATCGACACCTATACGAATATTGGCTTTTTTAATGGCATCCATATCAATGACTTCAGCAAGAGATTCAACATAAGGTGCAATAAAATCGACTTCATCAATCCAACCCGACTTAACGGCGACGCCATAATTGACTTTTTTAACCCCTGAAAGCTGATTGGCTAAATATTCATTGGCTTTGGTTTCGATGAGTTTAGTAATTTCACCTTCAGCTGGGCCACCATGAGGTGGATTGTACTTAATGCCACCATCTTGTGGAGGATTGTGCGAAGGAGTAATAATTAACCCATCGATTAACGCAGCAGGTGCTGAGGAATTTGCACGAACAATCGCTTGAGACACTACTGGTGTTGGAGTAAAACCATCATGCTGTTGAATTAACATTTTAACTTGGTTAGCCGTTAATACTTCGACCACAGACATAAATGCTGCATAAGACAAAGCATGGGTGTCAAACCCCACAATCATTGGCCCGCTAATATTGGCTGAATGGCGATAATCGACTACAGCTTGGGTAATGGCCCAAATGTGATTTTGATTGAAACTGGATAAAAACGCACTGCCTCGATGACCCGATGTACCAAATGTCACTTTTTGTTGCACGTCTTCCACATTGGGAATAATGCGATAATAATGACTCATCAATTTAGGAATATTCACTAAATCCGTTTGTAAAGCTTGCTGTCCTGCGCGTTGATGAATGGCCACGAATGGTCTCCTAGTTAGTAAAATGAAAATGGAATTTTCGACAAAACTCAAAAGTTAAATGTGTTCGGCGATGCTCTTCGCTCTTTCACTGTCACAACCTAAATGTTCCAATACCTCAGTTAAGATGGTTTGTTTTTTGGCGGTATTGTTATTGGTGGTGACCCAAAATCCACTTGACGCGATTTCTTTTGGATTAGAAGATTTACTTGAATTTAATAAAGCCTGTTTAGAACGGGCAAAATACAAACGTCCTTTGCCTTGCACATTAAGCACTTTGTCAAAATCACTGCCAGCAGTGGATTCAAGACTGGATAATAAATACATAAAACGCCCGACGGCACCTTTCTGTTGGCTCAATAAGTGCTGGCTAACCATGGCATCAAAATCAATACTGGTTGACGATGCAATGTCTTCATCTACAGGATAATGCTCATTTGCGCTATTTTGATCAGCGATGACTTTTTCTACAGCCGCTTTGGCTTGATCAAAAACGGGATGACGATTCACTGGCGATTGCGATTCTAAACTTGGGTGACTAATGTCTGTCGGTAAGCTTACATCGACATTTTCTACTGACAAGTTCAATAAACGACGCAAAATATCGGAAGCGCTTTCGCCGATGCGTTCAGTTTTACTGGCAATAAAGCGATAAAGTTCTTCGTCAATTTCAATGTATTTCATCAGAGTCATCCTTTTTCTATTAGTCTTTGTCATTACTGTAGCCAAAAATAAAATTGGCATCAGGTAAGTCGGGATCGCAGATCGAATTAGCATTAATGCGATCAAAAAAATATTGCTTCAGTGTAAGCCATGCTTAACCTACTAATAAAGTGGCAAAATCATTTAATGGACGATATTACCAAGTTTTTATTAAAAGCAGTTTAAAATACCAGCAACTATGGCGGCGAGAGTCTGCAAAACTTGATTTGACTGACGCATTGCAGCAAAATCTTCAGCATTAATTGTTCCAATGAGTTTGTTGCGTTATGCATTATGTATCTTCTGGTCAAGGTGAAGCTGTCCTACTTATTCATGGGCTTTTTGGTAATCTTGATAATCTAAAAAATCTCGGCAGTGTTCTTCAGCAGCAACATCAAGTCATACGGGTTGATGTGCCTAATCATGGATTAAGCGAGCATTGGGACAACATGGATTACCCCCAACTTGCTGATGCCATGATTGATGTACTCGATGATTTACACATCAAACAAGTCCATGTAGTCGGTCATTCAATGGGCGGGAAAATTGCGATGGCAATGGCACTTTTACACCCCGAACGTATTAAAAGCTTAGTGATTGCAGATATCGCACCGGTAGCGTATAGCCCAAGACATCAAACCGTGTTTGCAGGCCTAACCAGTTTAGTATTAAACAGCGATACCACTCGAAAGTCTGCCCTAGCACATTTGATCAACGCCGGTATTGATGAGCCGACATCTCAGTTCTTACTAAAGAATTTGCAACGCACCGACAGCGGCTTTGAGTGGAAAATGAATTTAACTGGGCTAATCGAATCTTACGACCGTATTATCGGTTGGGATTTGCCTTTAACCGGTAACGATCATTTTGATAAACCCGCACTATTTATCCGTGGCGGTGAGTCCAATTATGTCACTGCTGAGCATCGAGATGAAATCATGCGCCAATTTCCACAAGCCAGTGCAAAAACATTGAACGGTACAGGCCATTGGTTACACGCACAAAAACCTGAGATATTTAATCGCATCGTGTCTGAGTTTATTGAACAAAACCAAGGGTAAATTTTTAATATTTACCCTTTTGAACATAGCCGATTGTATCGTGATGTGATATATTCGCGCCCTCTTTTCGCCAGACACTCAATAGCGAAGGTAGAAGTATGTTAAACCAATACATGGAACAAATTGAAGTTGTAGGCTTAAACTTGTTTTTTGCATCGATATTCTTTTTTATCGGCATGGCTATCCATGATGTGCTTAAACAAGGTGAAGTCCCTAAATTTGGTCGATATATTGTTTGGGCAGTGTTATTCCTCGGCTGCGCCGGGTTTATTGCAAAAGGTATTATTCAGATGACCTGGGAAGGCTCTGGGATCGGTTAAAGAGTACAATGGCAAAAGAAACAACAGATAGAACGACTATTGACCTTTTTGCCGCAGAAACTCGCCGTGGGCGTCCGAGAAGTAACCCTCTTTCTCGGGAGCAGCAATTAAAGATCAATAAGCGTAACCAAATTCAGCGTGATCGCGCTAACGGTTTAAAGCGAATAGAGCTAAAGGTGTCACAAGATTTGTATGATGCCTTGAACCAACAAGCTTTGAACAGTAACATCAGCCGTAGCCAGTTAATCGAATTTATTCTGCAACAGCAACTCGACAACTGAGACTTTTTAGAACATCGCACAACGCGAACTAGATATTTAAAGGATAGACAATGGCAACTGTAGGTCTTTTTTTCGGTAGCGACACTGGCAACACCGAAGCTGTAGCCAAAATGATCCAGAAAAAACTGGGTAAAAGCATGCTTGATGTTAAAGACATCGCGAAGAGCACCAAGGAGCAAATTGCTGAATACGATTTGCTTATGTTTGGTATTCCAACATGGTATTACGGCGAAGCACAGTGTGATTGGGACGACTTTTTCCCAGAGCTTGAGCAAATCGACTTTACCGATAAGTTAGTCGCTATTTTTGGTTGTGGTGACCAAGAAGATTATGCTGAATATTTCCTTGATGCGATGGGCATGGTACGTGACATTGTTGAAGCTCGAGGCGGTATTATCATTGGCCATTGGCCATCTGAAAGCTACAACTTTGAAGCCTCTAAAGGCATGGCAGACGACAAGCACTTTGTCGGTTTAGGGATTGACGAAGATCGTCAGCCAGAGCTAACCGAAGAACGTGTTGACGGCTGGGTTAAGCAAATTTATGAAGAAATGTGTTTAGCTGAGTTAGAAGACTAACCCACATCAACAAATTAGATTTGTGAATCAAAGCGGCTTCATTGCCGCTTTTTTATGCCTATAGTTTAGGTTAACGGTTAAGTAACGATTAATATGTCAGTCAATAATTCCAACCCATTACATCATCATTGGGATATCTTTTGTACTGTTGTCGATAACTATGGCGACATAGGTGTCACCTGGCGTTTGGCTAAGCAATTGGTAGCAGAATATGACATCCCCATTAATTTATGGGTCGATGACTTGCTGAGTTTTTCACATATTTTACCTATGCTAGATCCACAAAAATCGAAACAAACATTCAATGGAGTGAATATATTTCAATGGAATAACCCATTAGATATAGAGTTTACTGCTGGTAGCGTCGTTATTGAAGCATTTGCCTGTGAATTACCATCACAAATAAAATCCATAATAAATCAATTGCATCAACACCCTCTTTCTCAAGCGCCTACTTGGTTAAACCTTGAATACCTCAGTGCTGAAGATTGGGTAGAGGGTTGCCATGGGTTGCCCTCTTCACAACCTAGTGGAGTTAAAAAGTGGTTCTACTTCCCAGGTTTTACCACTAAGACTGGCGGGCTTATCTGTGAGCGTGAATTATTTAATCAACGAGACGAATGGCAAGCTGACTCTACACATAAATTAGCGTTGTTCAAAAAGCTGGGTTTACAAGGGATAAATGCCGAAGACACGGTTATCAGTGTCTTTAGTTATGAAACACCAGCCTTAGCTGCGTTGTGTGAATTATGGCAAGCATCTCTAACCCCAATTCATGCTCTAATCCCTAAAGGACGAAGTTTACATAGCTTAACTAGCATATTGCCCTGTGACATTAAAGATTTGATACCCGGTCAACAATTTACAATAGGTAACTTAACCCTACATATATTACCCATGACCGATCAAAATGGTTTCGATCGCTTGCTATGGAGCTGTGATTTTAATATTGTGCGGGGTGAAGATTCGTTTTTACGTGCTCAATGGGCTGCAAAACCCTTCATATGGCACATTTATCCTCAAGAAGATGATTATCACTTGGTAAAATTACAAGCTTTTATGCAAATTTACTGCGATAATCTTGCTCCAGAAATTGCTACTACTTGGTCTGAGGTGAATTTGGCCTTCAATCAGGGGAATACAAATGCAGTAGTAATGCACTGGCAACAATTACATTCTGTTAATTTGTCTTTAATGCAACATGCTATTGAATGGCCAATTAACGCGTTAAATGAAGCAGATCTTGCGAGTCGACTAGTTCAATTCGTTAACAATAGCTAAGATACTGCTCTATAAATAAAAAAAGTCTAAATATATAGGAAATAGTGAAATGAAAACTGCTCATGAAATCCGTCCTGGTAACGTGATCATGTTAGATGGCAGCCCATGGGTTGTTCAGAAGACTGAAACAACTCGTTCTGGCCGTAACGCTGCAATCGTTAAGTTAAAATTAAAGAACGTATTGCTAGATTCTGGTACTGAACAAACCTTCAAAGGTGAAGACAAATTAGACGATATTATTTTAGAACGTCTTGATTGTACTTACTCATACTTCGCTGACCCTATGTATGTATTCATGGATGAAGAATACAACCAGTATGATGTAGAAGCTGACAACTTAGGTGATGCTGCTGACTATATCATTGATGGTATGGAAGACGTTTGCCAAGTGACCTTCTATGAAGGCAAGGCTATTTCTGTTGAATTACCAGTGCACATTGTTCGTGAAGTTATCTACACCGAGCCTTCTGCTCGTGGTGACACTTCAGGCAAAGTAATGAAGCCAGCTACCATTACCGGTGGTGGTACTGTTACCGTCGCTGATTTTGTTAAAGTGGGTGACAAGATTGAAATTGATACTCGTACAGGCGAGTTCAAGAAGCGCGTTTAATCGCCCGTTAACTTGAGTTATTAGTAAAATAGTAATAACACAAGTCAACTCAGTAAAAGCCAGCACTTAGTGCTGGCTTTTTTGTTATAAAACACCGATTTCACACTGAAGAACAACCAATAAACAGCATAAAACACTAAAGCAAAGACTGAATTACCTATAAAATCAGCATTTAACACTAATATTATTATTCATTTTGCTTGTTTGCCTCTTTCACAATGCCGATAAATTCGTTATGGTTCGCTAACTTAAGCCGTATTTAGTTATCGAGAGTAGTAGTATGCGACCCATTATCAAATCCAATAAGCTTGATTCCGTTTGTTATGACATCCGCGGACCTGTACATAAAGAGGCCCGTCGTTTAGAAGACGAAGGTCATCGTATTTTAAAGCTTAATATCGGCAACCCTGCCCCCTTTGGATTTGAAGCCCCAGAAGAAATCGTTCGAGACGTTATTTTAAACTTACCCAGCGCCCAAGGTTACTGCGAGTCAAAAGGCTTATTCTCTGCGCGTAAAGCCATTGTGCAGCATTACCAAGCTCAAGGTATTTTTGGTGTTGATATTGAAGATATCTATATCGGCAATGGTGTCTCTGAATTAATCGTAATGGCCATGCAAGGGCTGCTTAACACCGATGACGAAGTGCTCATCCCATCACCTGATTATCCGTTATGGACAGCTGCAGCAAACCTTGCTGGCGGTAAAGCAGTCCATTATCGTTGTGATGAAGAAGCCGATTGGTTTCCAGACTTAGACGATATTAAAAGTAAAATAAGCAGCCGCACACGTGCGATTGTGATAATCAACCCAAACAATCCAACTGGCGCTGTTTACAGTAAAGAATTGTTGTTAGAGGTTGTTGAGCTATGTCGTCAACACGATTTAATATTATTCGCTGATGAAATTTACGATAAAATTTTATACGACGAAGCCAAACATATTCCTGCTGCTGGTTTATCTGACGACATTTTAACCATTACCTTTAATGGTTTATCTAAAGCCTATCGCGCCGCAGGTTTCCGTGTTGGTTGGATGATGTTGTCGGGTAATTTAAAAGCTGCCAAAAGTTACATTGAAGGCTTAGAGATGCTGGCGTCTATGCGTCTGTGTGCCAATGTACCCAATCAACATGCCATTCAAACGGCATTAGGCGGTTATCAGTCAATTAATGAGCTGATATTACCTAACGGCCGCTTAACCATACAACGCGATGCGGTGTACGAATTGCTTAATCAAATTCCTGGGGTAAGCTGTAAAAAACCTAAAGGAGCCTTATACGCATTCCCGAAATTAGACATGAAAAAGTTTAATTTACGTGATGATGAACGTTTGGTGCTTGATTTGTTAAAAACCAAAAAAATTCTGTTAGTACAAGGAACTGCCTTTAACTGGCCTGAGCCAGATCACCTTAGAGTGGTTTTTTTACCCCATAAAGAAGACTTGGCTAAAGCGCTCACTGAGTTTGGTGAGTTTTTAGAAGACTATCGTCAATAACATCTTAACGAGATATCTCACTAATAAAATACTAAGCGACTGAACAGTCGCTTTTTTTTATTGAAAAGCTCATGTAAGCTGAGACAAACTATTGAGCGCAGTAAGGAGTCTCATGAGTCATTTATTTGCCCATTTATCTCGGATGAAACTGATCCAACGTTGGCCGTTAATGCATAATGTACGCCGCGAAAACGTTCAAGAGCATTCACTACAAGTGGCGATGGTCGCTCACGCTTTAGTGATTATCAGTAATAAAAAATTCGCTACCAACTTAGACGCTAATGAAGCAGCAACCATTGCCATCTATCATGATGCTAGCGAAATTTTAACCGGCGATTTACCTACACCAGTAAAATACTTTAATAAAGAAATTGAAGCCGAATATAAAAAGATTGAAGCCATTGCTGAACAGAGAATGTTAGAAATGGTGCCTGATGAGTTTAAAGACGATTACCGCAGCCTATTTATCAGTGAAGCAGCGGATCCACAATACAAAGCCATTGTGAAAGCTGCTGATACTCTCTGCGCATATTTAAAGTGTTTAGAAGAACAAAAAGCCGGTAACAGTGAATTTAATAGTGCCCGTAAACGTTTAGAACAAATGTTAGACGACAACCCTAACCCTGCTGTAGGTTATTTCCGTGATTGTTTTATTCCAAGTTTCACCTTGAATTTAGACGAAATTAATCAAATGTTGTAAAGGAATTTTATGCCTGATAACACCATCGAGTCCAGTAATACAGAACAGAACAGTCGTTGGCAGCAACGTTTACTCGGTGAAGATAAACAGCGCCGTAATGATCATCGCAGCCCATATCAGCGTGACCGCGCACGTATTCTACATTCAGCAGCATTTCGTCGGCTTCAAGCCAAAACGCAAGTGCTTGGTGTTGGCATGAATGACTTTTATCGTACACGGCTAACGCATTCATTAGAAGTATCACAAATTGGTACCGGCATAACTGCTCAGCTGCGTCGAAAATATCCGGACCTTAGGTATTTACTCAATTCAATGAGCCTCATTGAATCAATTTGTTTGGCTCACGACATCGGTCATCCACCTTTTGGCCACGGAGGTGAAGTCGCATTAAATTACATGATGCGCCATCACGGTGGCTTTGAAGGCAACGGGCAAACTTTTCGAATTTTAACTCGTTTAGAACCCTATACCCCTTCATGGGGGATGAACCTTACTCGGCGTACTTTGCTTGGGGTAATGAAATACCCAGCAACTTATTCGCAATTGTATATCGATCAGCTTAGGCCCGACATTGCCAACCATCGCCAATTAAAACCCTCAGAATGGCCACCTGTAAAAGGATTGTTTGATGATGATATGCCCATTATTGATTGGGTGTTAGCGGCATTATCAGAATCAGATAGGCAGTTGTTTATCAGCAGTGAACAAAGCCATACACATGTAGATTATCCCCATTTAAAAACGCGCTATAAATCATTTGATTGCTCGATTATGGAATTAGCCGATGACATTGCTTATGCCGTACATGATCTCGAAGATGCTATTGTCATGGGGATTGTTAACCAACATCAGTGGCAGCGCGATGTGGTTGAGCAATTAACTGAAATCAAAGATGAATGGCTGATATCAGAAATCGCTAAAATTGGTGACAAGCTATTCTCTCATGAACATCATTTACGCAAAGATGCTATCGGTACCTTAGTCAACGGTTTCGTCACCGCGATTGGTATTAGTACCAACCCACAATTTGACGAAGACTTATTAAAATATAATGCAGAATTAGAGCCAGACTTTGCAGCAGCATTACATGTACTGAAACAATTAGTATTCAAGTATGTTATTCGTAAACCTGAAATCCAGATGTTGGAATACAAAGGCCAACAGATTGTGATGGAATTGTTTGAAGCGTTTGCCTCGGATCCTGAACGTCTGTTACCGCTTAATACTCGGGACCGATGGTTAGCAGAGCGTAATGACAATAATAATCCAATGCGGGTGATTGCTGATTATATTTCTGGAATGACCGATGAATTTGCCAGTCGCTTACATCAGCAATTATTTGGTTCAAAAACCGCAGGCATTATGGAGTTAAGTCGCGAGCAATAACATTTATTGTCCTGTTTATTTTCATAAAAAAAGCGCTTGGTTATAACAACCAAGCGCTAACGGGTTAGATAAAGGGGAAATAACCCAAACTTCACACTTCACAAAAAATAAAACAAAACAAAAACACCAATCAATTTATACCGGGTGCATAAACGCTTGTATTTCATTTAACGTGAGCACTGGCGTAGCGCCATGAGACTCAGCAACCATAGCACCCACAGCACAAGCAAAATCAATCGCATACTGCGGATTACTATCACTGCATAATTGATACAGTAACGAACCTAAAAATGAATCTCCGGCGCCGACGGTATCAACTACATTGACTAAATAACCTGAATTATAATACTTCTGCCCTGCAACACTCAGTAGTGCACCATGACTGCCTTTGGTGACACACAGGTATTTGGTTTGGGTTTGCTCAGCAATATAATCCAAGTTTTGTTCTAATGAATGAAATGGCGACCCCATCGCTTTGGCTATTTCATACAATTCATCGTCATTTAATTTAATGAAATCAGCTTTTTTCATCAAATTAATCACGCTATCAATCTGATAATGCGGCGCACGTAAGTTAACGTCAAACACCGAAAACGATGCCAACTCAACTAAAGCTGTTAAGGTATTAAGAGACACATCATTGCGGCCAATTAAGCTACCAAAAACCAACACGTCAGCACGATTAACTTGCTCAATAATATCTTCTGTTAATGCGATATTATCCCAGGAAGTATCGGCGACAATGTCATAAGACGCAGATCCATTTTTGTCTAAAGTGACTTGAACTGTGCTGGTGCTTTTAACGGGATCGATAGCGATACAGTCGCGATTAACGCCACGTTCATCTATAAAGCTAACCAGCTCATGTCCTAGTGGATCATCGCCAACGGCACTTATCATTGAACCTTTAATGCCTAGGGCATTAAGTCTGACACACACATTTAAAGGTGCCCCGCCAACACGCTTACCATCAGGGAAACAATCCCACAATACTTCGCCAAAACAACTGATATTAATGTCGGCCTTAGCTTTATGATTAATTAATATGCTATTCATAGGGCTTAACCTTTAGTTTGTAATCTTGCTTGCATAATCGATTTAATGTCACTGCCCGGTGCATATAAGGCCGTAATCGCTTGACGATAATCTTTACAGAAACTGGCTTGATTGTTTAGATCACCAAATAAATCGGTTAACTGCAAAAACGCTAATGGATCTTGAGCTGTTTTATTGGCATACGCATGTAATTGAGCGGCCATTTGATCGTTAATCTCTAACGCATTCCCTTGTTGGTCTACCCGTTTGTCACTGTATAAACACCAGGTTGCAATCACTAATGTTGCCAATGAAGTATCACGGCCTAATGCGATATTTTCATTAATTGAAGCAATGATAAACCTTGGTAACTTGGCTGAACTTTCGAGACAAATTCGCGCCAAACTGTCTTTAATGTTTGGATTGGCAAAACGTTCAATTAACGTGTCTTTATATTGTGTTAAATCAATACCTTCAAGTTGCTCAATTAACGGCGTTACTTCATCGTCCATAAATTTACGTAAATAAGTTGCAAATAATGGATCGGTTACCGACTCATCAATCGTGGCAAAACCATGAATAGAACCTAATAAACCTAATACTGAATGGCCTGCATTTAATAAACGGATTTTCATTTTTTCAAATGGTGTTACGTCACTCACAAATTGTGCACCAACGGTATCCAGCGCTGGGCGGCCATCACTAAAGTTGTCTTCTATCACCCATTGAGTAAAGGCTTCGCACGTAATTGGCCATTCATCGTTAATGTGTAATGTGTTAGCCACATACTCGATATCCGCTTTGGTTGTTACAGGTGTTATACGGTCAACCATCGCATTAGGAAACGCGACATTATCATCAATCCATTGGCCTAAATCAGCGTCATGTTTATTCACAAACGCTAATAACATTTTACGGGTCATGTCGCCGTTATGCTGAATATTGTCACAAGACTGAATGGTAAAAGGCTTCATGCCCTTAGCTTTACGCTGTTTAAGTGCTGCCGTTAAATAACCAAATGCAGTGATAGGGTCATTAGGATTCGCCATATCATGGATAATGTCTGGATTGTTGAAATCAAACTCACCCGTTGCAGGGTTAAAGTTATAACCACCTTCTGTAATGGTTAACGACACAATTTTAGTATCTGAGTGAATCAGTTTATCAATCACCTGTTGTTTGTTTTCTGGTGCAAATAAAAAATCAATCATCGACCCCATCACTTGATGATCAATCTGACCATTCGGGTGACGTACCGTTAAACTGTACAGATAGTCTTGTTTCACCAACACATCACGGAGACTGCGATTAGCTTCTAACAAACCGACACCACAAATAGCCCAAGACTCAGAACCAGGCTGCTTCAACAACTCATTAATATACATAGCTTGGTGAGCTCGATGAAAACCACCAACCCCAATATGTACTATCCCAGCGGTTAACTGGCTACGGTCGTATTTTGGCACATCAACATTAGCGGGTAATGTTGACAAACTTTGTTGGTTTAACGTGTTCAGTTGAACATTTGAATCTTGAGAATGATCCATGTGGATTGTGCCTCATAAAATAATTAAACAATATGGATATATGTGTTATCTAATGAATAACACGGCTAACTCAAAGCGAATGCTTCATTAGCCTTAAGCTATTAAGATTAGCCATTAACCTTGAGTTATTAATACTGCGATTACGAATTTATTTTCTTATGTCGTTTCAGAGCAATGTATGAACAACTAAAATAAATTATCGTACAAACAAAACAAACCGTTTCAAATAAAGACTTATTCTCTGCATAGATTGTCATTGTTGGGCTATAAAACATCACTTTCGCAGCCAGTATGCTAATAACCACTAAAGAGATCACCGCGAAGCTATTTAATAACTTAGTGAGTTTGCTGCCATCTTCAACATGAGGCTTATCGTCTTTAGCCATTTCATCTTGATACTCTGTTATTTGTTGCTGTTCTTTCTCATCTAATAATATAGCACCTGTATAATCTAAATCGGCACCATACTTTTTAGCTAATACGGTATAAATTATAATGGTGAATATCCACGTTGGAATAAATAAGTAATAGAATGAAATAATATCAAGACTATTTAAACCAAACCCGAATACTAACGCTAATGCCCAAGATGCAATTGCCGGTGTGCTTTTTGACAGTTTTTGATATTTAGCCCAATAGCGGGTTAAGCCAATCTTAGGGAATAACACGTGCTCAGCAAATACAATACCACCCACTGGTACAACTAAAAGACCGGCATACGTCAGTAACGGTAACATCTGCGAAAACACAAATGGGAAACACGCTATCACGACAGTGACTAAGCCCACTATGGCGGTGGTACGTTCACGAGAATGATTAACAAATATTGACTGCGCGGCAAGGCCTGCACGGTATAAATTGGCGTTAGCCGTTGTCCAACCAGCGATAATGATAATCACAAAGCCTGAAAAACCTAAGGCATGGTAAGCAACATCACCTGGATCGAGTTGGGTAATAGTGGTTTTTAATAGTACAGCGGTACCGGCCCCCATAATACCAGCAGAAATCCATGCTAAGTAGTGGCCGAAGAACATACCAACACCTGAAATCAAACCATAACTTTTACGCTTTGCGAAGCGGAAAATAGCCATGTCGATCAAACCAAAGTGAGTAATTGAGTTAGCGGCCCACGCAAAGCCTATCACTTCAAGTAAACCAATACCGGGTTCACCTTTGTCATTTAATCCAGTCCAAATTGAGCTGTCACCTATGGTCATGAAGTCTTGCCAGCCCGTTAATGTGGTACTGCCAATAACATGATTTGATAACACTGGGAATAAGGTAAATGAACCCGCAATAAAGATAACAAATAACCACGGCGCACAAATTTTAGAAAAGTCAGCCACGGTCGAGAAACCATACATGGCAACCACAACGACGATAGATCCTACCGCTAATACTATCATCACAAACCATAGACTACTGGGATACCAATTTAATTGTGCCGGAATGTCGAATAAGAAACGAACGGCTGTGGACGATACCGTGATCATCGCTGCGGATATCACCGAGAAGATAATCACATTAGCCCAGTTATAGAGCTTGGTCATCGAGTCGCCGGCAATCTTATTTAAATAGTTATATAAACTGAGTCGAGTTTCAACAGCAATCGGTGCCGTTAATAACCACCACGAACACATCGCCAATAGATTACCAATTAATAGTCCAAGTAATATATCAATGGTTGAGGCACCTAGAGCAACAAAAGTGGCACCAATAACGAACTCTGTCGCGGCAACATGCTCCCCAGCATATAAACCTGCAAAGTGTTTCCAACCATGTAATTTATTTTTAGCTACAGGCAGCTGCTCTTCATTCGTTTGTTTGAATGAAGCCTCATGTTGACTTATTGTCATTGTTTTTATATTCCTATTTAGAAAATAAGTAAAACCCTCACCAAAAATCGATGATAAAGTGATACTGTCTTTCCTTTACTGACTATTTATTATTTCTATTGAGTTGAAATAATAACCCCATTTATATTCATATTATTTTTATAGAATCTTTACTTGTTATTGATCTAACTTGAATTCCAAGAATAAGTTTATTTAATCATTCATTTTAGTTTTGCTAATATTCTTTCGGCTGTATATTCATTGGTTATCAATGAATTAATTAAGCGACCTTGCAATGCTGAAAATATAGCATCAACTTTATGTTGGCCAGCAGCAATACCGTAAACAGGCTTATTTGAATCAATCCTCAACGGTGAGCTCATCACTAATTCATTTATTGAATGATCGAGTAACTGCCCTTGCTGGTTGTACACCCAACTGATGATTTCACCAGTGGCATTGTCATTAATTAACTCGGTTAACTGTGGCTGATTAATGAAACCATCGAGCAATAATGGTGACTCTGCGCCCATGTGCCCTATTCCAACAAAAGTGGCATCTGCTTGTTTAACTAATTCAAAAATACTTTTTACCGGCGCTAAGTCATGCAATAACTGCTTTTCCGCCACTGAAGTAGCAATAACGGGTAACGGCATAGGGTAATGCTTAGCCTGCACTCGATTAGCCATACTGACCACGATATCAAATGCTGATGCAGAACCGTCTAACATCATATTGCCTAATAGCGACACTATTTTATGCTGCGGACATTGCATCGAAGGTAACTCATCAATACAAGCTTTGAGTGCTCGTCCGGTACCAAAGGCTAGAGTTTTAGGCTGTTCAGATTTTAAGTACCGCTCTAATACACCTGCGCCACATTGCGCTAAACCATGCACGGAACTGTCGTCAGCAGGATCGCTGGGGACAATTTCGCATTCCAATAAATTGAAAGCTTGCGTTAACTGTTGGCCCAACTCCATACATTTAACAATGGGGTGATCTAAACGGACTTTAATTAACCCTTCACTAACCGCTAATGCGACTAAACGTTGCGCTGACTGTCTTGATACTTCTAATTTTTGGGCAATTTCATCTTGAGTATTCTTGGCGACGTAATATAACCATGCTGCTCTTGCCGCTTGCTCTAATCGCGCGAGTTCTGAATTCGACTTGCTATCCATGTTATCCCTTATATTCAGTATCAACGCATAACGCTGGCATCAGACGATTAAAATGGCGCCAATGACTTAGTACAGTTATCTCTGGATAAGCTTGTGACACTGGGTGTAACTCATCACTAACGTTATCAACTATATGACCACCGCCAATATAATGAATCACTTGCATTTTGGCGGCTACAGCTGCACTGACGCCAAAAAAGCTGTCTTCAATCACCAAACAATGTTGGGGCTCAATCCCCATGCTTTTAGCGGCATGCAAAAATAAATCAGGTGCTGGCTTACCTCGCTTAACTTCGCTGGCAGTAAAAACATTTGAACCAAACACATCCGTTAACCCTACAACTTCTAATGCTCTGGTTGTACGCGGTAAACTGCTGCTGGTTGCTATGCAATACGGTACTTTCAAGTCTGCCAATATCGATTTAATACCATCGGTTACTGTCAAATTATTTTCAAACTCAACCAATAACTGTTGACGATATTCTGCTTCAAACTGTTCAGGTAATGTAATCGCGAGCAAACGCTGTACTTTGTCGGCGACGGTGGAAAATTGACAGCCTAGAAAATGCTGTTGTACAAAAGCCATATCAATGCAGGCGCCCAATAGAGCCAGTTTATCGATTAACACTTTGGCGCTAATCACCTCACTGTCGATCACAACCCCATCGCAGTCGAATATTATTAATTGGGTATTTATGTTCATATGCTCGCCTTACTCGATCAAGTCAGATAACTCACTATATTTTACAGCCTCTTGAACTTAACACCACAAGGTTCAATCCACCATAACAATACTTAAGCAGTCAACTAAGCTAAGTTTACACAGTAGAGTCACATCATTAATCCAACAACATTACACATTCGCACCAATACTGAGCATATGCCCTGCTGGTGAGCATATTCCCTTTTATAAATATTGATGTCAATCACAATTCTCTAATTAAATAAGCTAAACGAGCTTTAGCTATTGCTTATACACGTAGCTCAATCATAAAATGTTATTTAAATTCAATAGAATATTTTCAAAATAGTGATTCAGTCTGTTATTTCATCAATGTAATAAGTTCAAAAAACAGACTATTCCTATTGCAAAACAATTAAAAATTATCGCTTTCTCGGTTGAGACTTGTACTAGGGTAAGCGACAAGATAATAAAGGAAGCACGGATGTCTGTATTACATTGGTGCTATAAACTGGTGTTAATGATGAACTCATACCAACGTTGGTAATGTTTACATACCAAGAAAAATTGATGTTAACTATACAAACAATAATTAGTGTTCACAAAACAACCAATTACTGTAATAAAATTACATTTAGTTATGCATTTGTGGTCACCATCACAGCAAATACCCCATTAAAGTTGTAATTTTATTTACAAAGAATATTTTGCAAAACTGATTTGTTGAATATTTTTAAAGGAAACCACTATGACAGTCACCAATACACAAGAGCTTGATTTATTAGTTGAGCGCGTGGCCAAAGCCCAAGCCGAGTTTGCCAATTTTAGCCAAGAAAAAGTCGATACTATCTTTAGAGCGGCAGCCTTAGCTGCAGCAGATGCGCGCATATCTCTGGCGAAGATGGCCGTAACAGAAACGGGGATGGGTGTATTAGAAGATAAAGTGATTAAAAACCACTTTGCATCTGAATACATTTATAACAAATACAAAGATGAAAAAACCTGCGGTATTTTATCTGAGGACTTAACCTTCGGTACCATTACCATTGCAGAGCCTGTAGGTATTATTTGCGGTATTGTCCCAACAACTAACCCTACTTCTACTGCTATTTTTAAAGCGCTTATTAGCTTAAAAACCCGTAATGGCATTATTTTTTCGCCGCACCCAAGAGCTAAAAACTCAACCACAACGGCTGCTAGAATTGTTTTAGATGCAGCCGTTGCAGCAGGAGCCCCCAAAGATATTATTGGCTGGATTGATCAACCTAGTGTTGCCTTGTCTAATCAGTTAATGACTCATGCGAAAGTTAACCTCATTTTAGCCACTGGTGGACCAGGCATGGTTAAAGCGGCCTATTCATCTGGTAAACCTGCCATTGGTGTTGGTGCTGGTAATACACCTATCGTTATCGATGAGACCGCAGACATCAAACGCGCGGTAAGCTCTATATTAATGTCAAAGACTTTCGACAATGGTGTGGTGTGTGCATCTGAACAAGCGGTAATTGTAGTAGACAGCATTTATAAGCAAGTTAAAGAGCGTTTTATCAGCCACGGTGGTCATATTCTATCTAAAGCTGAAACCGCAGCCATGCAGAGTGTGATCCTTAAAAACGGCGGCCTTAATGCTGATATCGTTGGCCAAAGTGCAGTGTCTATAGCTGCAATGGCAGGTTTTGAAGTGCCTAGTACCACCAAAGTGCTTATCGGTGAAGTAACTGACATTAATGATGCTGAAGCCTTTGCTCACGAGAAATTATCCCCGTTATTAGGGATGTATAAAGCAAAAGACTTTAATGAGGCAATGGACAAAGCGGAAGCTTTAGTCACCTTGGGTGGTATTGGCCATACATCTGGTTTGTATACCGATCAAGACACCCAAGATGAACGCGTTAAAGCCTTTGGTTTTAGAATGAAAACAGCCCGTATTTTGATTAACACACCTGCTTCACAAGGTGGTATCGGTGACTTATATAATTTCAAGCTAGCACCATCGTTAACACTAGGTTGTGGTTCATGGGGCGGTAATTCAATTTCTGAGAACGTCGGCCCAAGTCATTTAATCAATAAAAAAATGGTCGCTAAGAGGGCTGAGAACATGTTGTGGCATAAGCTTCCATCATCTATTTATTTCCGTCGCGGTAGCTTACCAATAGCACTTGAAGAATTAAGTGATAAAAAACGCGCGTTGATCATCACTGACAAGTTCTTATTTAATAACGGTTACTGTAATGAAACCTTAAAAATTCTTAAAGCACAAGGGCTTGAAACCGAAGTGTTCTACGAGGTAGAAGCCGACCCAACCTTAGCGATTGTTCGTCAAGGTGCTAAAGTTGCGCAAAGCTTCCAACCGGACGTCATTATCGCGTTAGGTGGTGGCTCACCAATGGATGCAGCGAAAATCATTTGGGTTATGTACGAACACCCTGAGGTTGATTTTGCTGATTTAGCGCTGCGTTTTATGGATATTCGTAAACGTATTTACAAATTCCCTAAAATGGGTGTTAAAGCTCAAATGGTTGCCATTCCGACAACCTCAGGTACAGGATCAGAAGTGACTCCTTTTGCCGTGGTAACCGATGAAGTAACCGGAAAGAAATACCCTATTGCCGACTATCAATTAACACCGAACATGGCGATTGTCGATCCTAACTTAGTCATGGACATGCCAAAATCATTGACCGCTTTTGGTGGTATTGATGCTGTCACACATGCGTTAGAAGCTTATGTGAGTGTAATGGCAAACGAATACAGTGATGGCCAAGCACTACAAGCATTAGACCTATTGTTTAAGTACCTACCGGACTCTTATGAATTTGGTGCAAAAGCACCAGTCGCTCGTGAAAAAGTCCATAATGGTGCCACCATAGCCGGTATTGCTTTTGCCAACGCATTCTTAGGCGTTTGTCACTCAATGGCGCACAAATTAGGTGCCGAATTCCACTTAGCTCACGGTTTGGCTAATGCACTACTAATCTCTAACGTGATCCGCTTTAACGCGACAGATATGCCAACTAAGCAAGCAGCGTTTAGTCAATACGACCGTCCTAAAGCGTTGTGTCGTTATGCTGCCATTGCAGATTATTTAAAGCTAGGTGGTAAAACTGATGCTCAAAAAGTTGAAAAACTGATTGAAAAAATCGAACAGCTGAAAACAACCATTGGTATCCCTGCATCAATTCAGGATGCTGGTGTTAATGAAGCAGATTTTATCGCCAAACTGGATGAACTTGCTGAAGATGCATTTGATGATCAATGTACTGGTGCCAATCCACGTTACCCGTTGATTAAAGAGCTTAAACAAGTGCTATTAGACAGCTTCTATGGCCGAGCTTATAAAGACTAGTCGATTCTAAAATAAGCAGTAAGCTTTAAACATTACGCCTTACAATATTGTAAGGCGTTTTTTTGTCTTAACATTCCCACCGAAAATGAACCTATGGCTATTCAACTCAGTTAGCGAGACAAAGGACTGTTTGATATCCGTTTATTATCCCGAGTTGAGGTTACTTAGCTAAGGCCAGCATAACGGCCTTATTGGCATGAATTTGAGTCGTATCATACAAAGGAACATGCGTATGTTGTTGCTGCACTAATAGGGCTATCTCTGTACAACCTAAAATCACCGCCTCAGCCTCTTGCTCATATAATTTATCAATAATGCCAAGATAGCATTGTCGTGATTGCGGATTTATCGTGCCCAGACATAGCTCTTGATATATCACGTCATGAATTAATGTTTGCTCGTGTGGTGAAGGAACCAGTACCTCAATGGGATAGTTATCACTTATCCGTTGCTTATAAAAGTCCTGTTCCATGGTAAAGCGCGTGCCCAATAGGCCGACTTTACTGATCCCATCGGCTAACAACACCTCCGCTGTGGCATCTGCAATATGCAAAATAGGTATCGAGATTTGTGCTTGGATATCATCAGCCACTTTGTGCATGGTATTGGTACAAATCAATAAGAAGTCTGCCCCGCCAGCTTCAACCGCTTTAGCGGCTGTGGTTAAATGAATAGCAGTATCGTGCCACAATCCTTTATGTTGCAGGGTTTCTATTTCAGCAAAATCGACACTGTATAAACAAATTTTGGCCGAATGCAGCCCACCTAATGCAGACTTAACACCTTGATTAATGGCTTTGTAATAATTGAGTGTCGACTCCCAACTCATACCACCTATCATACCGATTGTTTTCATACTCACTCCTGTCACTGAATGCTGTACGTCTATAAAAATACTATTCCCATGATAGAAACATAATATGGGATAACAAGCTTAATGGCGGATCAATATTGTTATTTTCAGGCTTGGGTCCATTAACCGCTTTATGGAGATAAGGTGTCATGACTGACATTGATTACTTGACTGTCGTAGATTCATGTTAAGCAGGTAACAAAAAACCAGCTAATGCTGGTTTTATTGTTGCCATATAAAATGGTGCTATCAATGCATAAACGTTTGGTTGTTTACGACTTAAATGGCATTGCGCCTAAGTAATCTTTTTTACCCACTTCAACACCATTATGGCGCAAAATTGCATAGGCAGTTGTCACATGGAAATAAATATTAGGAATGGCATGTTCCAAAGCAAAATCACGCCCAGTAAGATATTTATCTTCCCAACGACGATGAGTAATTTTGCGAGTTTCTGCACCAGTAAAGTCTTCGGCTGTAAACGTGGCTAAATAATCGATAACAGAAGCGATACGAGCTTGTAGCTCCGCTAATGTCGTCTCATTATCTTCATGTTTTGGCGCACTATCTTCTTGGCCAGTTAAACGCGCTACTGCTAATTTGGCTGTATCGCACGCAATTTGCACTTGGCGAGTTAAGTTAAATTGATCTGGGGCTAAACGTGAATTAAGTAGCGCCGACATTTCAATTTTTTTAGCTTCTGCAAAGCCTTCACCTTTGACAAGGATTGCACTTAAGTTATTAAGCATTTTACTAAATTGTACAACCGTTAAATCATAAAGCATTGAGAATACCTCTTAATATAAATGGACTTGCTTTGTTATCGACTTAAACCATCAATAAATTCGTGTGAATCATTCATCATCATTTTATGGAATCGCGATGAATGGTGCTGCTAGGAAAAGTTTATCTCACATATCATAGTGATTAGTGAGTATTTTAGTAAGCGGCATCAATGTGCTAAACAGTATACGGTTTAAAATAAAACACCAGTAAATGCTTATAAAAAAAACCAGCAGATGCTGGTTTTTGAATTATCACACAATAAAGAGATTACAGTGCAGCAAGCGCTTCTTTACACAGTTGGGTAATGCGATCCCACTCTTCGTTGTCTACTGCATCAGTCGGTGCTATCCAGCTGCCGCCAATACAATCAACATTCGATAGTGCTAAGTAATCTTTATAAGTCGCAGGGCTAATACCGCCTGTTGGACAGAAACGAATATCAGACAATGGTCCAGAGAATGATTTCAGTGCATTAACGCCACCAGAAGCTTCTGCTGGGAAAAACTTGAAGTGAGTGTAACCCAACTCCATACCCACCATGATCTCAGAAATACTAGCCACACCGGGGATCAATGGCACAGTACCTTTCTTGGCTGCTTTTAGTAAATCAACAGTTGCACCAGGAGTGATAATAAACTGTGAACCAGCAGCAACCGCTTGGTTTAGCTGAGCTTCATTTAAAATAGTGCCTGCACCAACAAGTGCTTCAGGTACTTCTTTAGCAATCTTTGCAATCGCTTCAAGGGCGCAAGGTGTACGAAGCGTAACTTCAAGTACACTAATACCGCCAGCAACTAATGCTCTAGCTAAAGGCACTGCATGCTCAAGTTTATTAATTACCATGACCGGAACAACCGGGCTGCGTTTAAATACGTCTTGAGGTTGAAGCAACCAATTATTAGGCTCAATCATATAACCGACTTCCTTTTATTTTTAATATAATTCATCAATCGCATTAGTACTGCGAGCACCCGTTTCTGGGCTGCTTAAACTGTTACGTAGCGCGCCAAACAATTCACGGCCCATGCCATAACTTGAATGATGTAAATCCACTTTGCCTGCTGTTCGGCTTGCAAGTGTTTTCTCGTCAACAAATAGAGTTAACTCACCGGTTGTAGCATCAACACGAATCACATCGCCGTTTTCAACTTTGGCAATCAGACCACCATCAAGTGCTTCTGGGGTTAAATGAATTGCGGCAGGAACCTTACCAGAGGCTCCAGACATACGGCCATCAGTGACTAATGCCACTTTAAAACCTTTGTCCTGTAAGGTGCCTAAATAGGGTGTGAGCTTATGAAGCTCAGGCATACCATTAGCTTTAGGGCCTTGACCTCTAACAACCACAACACAATCTCTGTCAAGCTCACCAGCCTGAAATAGTGCATCGAGTTTGTTTTGATCATCAATCACAATCGCAGGACCTTCAATCACACGATTAGTATCAGGTACAGCAGACACTTTAATCACCGCACGACCTAAGTTACCTTTCAATAATTTCAAGCCGCCATTGCTTTGGAACGGCGTCGCAAGGTGGGTTAATACTTCTTTATCTAAGCTTTCAGTCACACCGTCAACCCACTTAAGTTCGCCGTCAAGCAAACGAGGTTCTTGGGTATAACGACGTAATCCAAAGCCAGCAACGGTATTGACATCTTCATGCAATAAACCACCATCAAGTAACTCTTTAATCAACAATGCCATGCCGCCAGCAGCGTGGAAGTGATTAATATCAGCATGTCCATTTGGATATACGCGTGCTAACAATGGCACTGAATCTGACAAATCAGAAAAATCGTCCCAATTAACAATAATGCCAGCAGCACGGGCAGCAGCAACAATGTGCATGGTTAGGTTAGTAGAACCACCAGTGGCAAGAATACCCACAATGCCGTTAACTACTGACTTTTCAGATACCACTTCACCAATTGGTGTGTATTGAGTGCCCATAGACGTTAAACGGCAAACTTGTTTAGCGGCCATTTTGCTTAATTCATCACGTAATGGATCGTCAGGATTAACAAACGATGAACCAGGTAATTGTAAGCCCATGATTTCAAGCATTAACTGGTTAGAATTAGCCGTACCATAGAAAGTACATGTGCCGGCACTATGGTATGACTTCGCTTCAGCTTCAAGCAGTGCTGCACGGTCAACTTGCCCTTGAGCAAATTGCTGACGAACACGCGCTTTTTCTTTATTCGGAATACCCGATTTCATTGGGCCCGCAGGCACAAATAGCATCGGCAAATGACCAAAGCTTAACGCGCCAATTAATAAACCCGGCACGATTTTGTCACAAATACCCAGCAGTAACGCACCATCAAACATATTGTGCGATAACCCTATCGCAGTAGACATTGCTATGACTTCACGACTCAGTAAACTTAACTCCATGCCAGGCTGACCTTGGGTCACGCCGTCACACATAGCAGGTACACCGGCAGCAACCTGCGCAACACTGCCTACGTCCACACATGCTTGCTTAAGCATATTCGGGTACGTTTCGTATGGTTGATGCGCTGACAACATGTCGTTAAATGCGGTTACGATACCAATATTAGCTTTCGTTAGTTGACGTAAAGAGTCTTTGTCCGCTGGTTGGCAGGCCGCAAATCCATGAGCCAAATTGCCACAACTTAGGGCGCTGCGATGAACACCTTTTGCTTTGGCATCATTTAACGCTGTTAAATACGTTGAGCGAGACTGTTTACTGCGTGCAATAATTCTATCGGTGACGGCTTGTACTACTGAGTGCATGGTAAAACTCCTTACGCGCTATAGAACACATCAACGGGCGTTTTACGCTGCGCTAATACTGCTCTAATGGGCATTTGGGTAACATCATCATTCTCAAGAGCCTGATGATAAACAGTTAATTTTGGTTCTCCGACAAGATGCAAATAAATCTGACGACTATTTAAAATGGCATCTTTAGACAAACTTATACGTGCATGTGGTGCCGTAGTCGGATTGATCGCAACACACAAAGCCTTAGTGGTTAATGCATTATCAAGTTCTGCACTGCAAGGGAACCATGAACAAGTATGTCCATCTGTACCCATTCCCAATATAACCACATCAAAAGGACGCGGGAAATTAGCCAATGATTCACTGGTCATGTCACAACCGGCTTCAGGGGTTGCGAACATATTTTTTAAACCACGAAACTTTCCACTGGCAGCTCTATTTTGCAACAAATGCTCGCGAACCAATCTTTCGTTTGAATCTTTTTCATCAGCACCGACCCATCTCTCATCGGCTAAAGTAATGTAAACATCACTCCAATCGACAAGTTTATGACTTAATAGTTCAAATAATTTCAACGGTGTTGAACCGCCCGATACCACCAAGCTAGCTTTGCCACGAGTATCAACAGCATCCTGTAATTGCTTAGCAATTTTGTCGGCTAATTTAGCTTCTAAATCAGCTGGAGTGTCGAACGATTTAAATACTGTATCTTTAATCATGTGAGCTCCCTACTCGTCCCAAGAACGACCATCTTTGGTTATCAATGCAACCGATGCTACAGGTCCCCATGTTCCACAAGGATAAGGCTTAGGTCTTTCGCCACTTTGTTCCCATGACTGAATAATTCCATCAACCCATTTCCATGCTTGCTCAACTTCATCACGACGAACAAACAGGGCTTGATTACCTAACATGGCTTCTAATAACAAACGTTCATATGCATCTGCAATACGTTCATTTTTAAAGGTGTCACTGAAACTTAAATCAAGCTTGGTTGTTTGTAGACGCTGCTTTTGCTCAAGACCTGGAACTTTGTTCATCATCTGAATTTCAACCCCTTCATGAGGTTGCAAGCGGATGGTCAATTTGTTTGGTGGAAGATTACGCAAGCTTGCTCGGTACAAGTTATGCGGTGGGTTTTTAAAATACACCACAATTTCGCTGCTCTTGAACGGCATACGCTTGCCACTGCGTAAATAGAATGGCACACCAGCCCAACGCCAATTATCAATATCAACACGAAGTGCCACAAAGGTTTCAGTGTTCGACTGTGTATTGGCATCGTCTTCTTCAAGGTAACCAGGAACGGGCGAGCCTTTTAAGAAACCCGCACTGTATTGACCACGGACGGTATTTTCATACACATTGTCTTGGTTAATTGGGCGCAGTGACTTAAGTACTTTTACTTTTTCATCACGAATACTGTCTGCATCTAAATTGACTGGAGGATCCATCGCAACCAAAGTTAACACTTGTAATAAATGGTTTTGGATCATGTCACGCATTTGGCCTGCGCCATCAAAGTAGCCCCAGCGCCCTTCGATCCCCACTTCTTCAGCTACAGTAATCTGTACATGGTCAATCGTGCGGTTATCCCACTTAGAGGCAAACAATGAGTTAGCAAAACGCAAAGCAATCAGGTTTTGTACTGTTTCTTTACCTAAGTAATGGTCGATACGGTAAACCTGGTTCTCGTTGAAGAATTCAGCCACTTGGTCATTAATCACATGAGATGATTCTAAATCAGTACCAATCGGCTTTTCGAGCACAACACGGGTGTCAGATTGAATAAGGTCTTGTTCATGTAAACAACGACAGATGGCACCGAAAATCGAAGGAGGTGTAGCGAAGTAGTTCACCATGACGCGTTTACTTGGTTCAAGTAAATCGTGGAAGGCACTGTAACCTTCAGGTTCTGTAAAATTGGTACCGATATAATGACAACGACTGAGGAAGCGCGCTAACGTGGTTGGGCAAAGTTCATCTTTAACAAATGTATTTAGTGCTTTAGTCACGAGGGCGACAAACTCTTCTTGAGTGAACGCGTCTTTTGCTACACCGATTACCTTGGTTTCTTTATCAAGTAATTCTGCTTTGTCTAGCTGATATAGAGAAGGTAATAATTTACGCCTAGCTAAATCGCCTTTTGTACCGAAAAGTACGAAGTCGCAAGCCTTGGCTCCAATTGATTTGCCCATTGCTGAAAGCTCTCCTAATAATATGTGTGTGTCATGTTCGAATTCGGTCGATGAATAAAAGCACACTTTTGTTGTAATATAACAACAGAATTTAAATATTGCATCTTTAATTTGTATTTATTCTATTGTTGTTAATCTAGTCATGTGTATCTATTATCTGCTATGATTTTCTACCAATTACAAGGCTTGAGAACCATTCTACCGTGATCTATGTCTTGAAAAATAACTACAGATTACCGTCAAAGGTAAATAAATAACTTAAATCACGTAATTCCTGTAAGTTATGATATAAAATTACATTACCTACTTTTAGCTACTTTTTAGCGGATGCTTGCTTATGAATACCCTTGAAAAGGTTCAAAAAAGCCTTACCCAATTTAGTAAATCGGAACGTAAAGTTGCCGAAGTCATATTAGCCTCACCGCAAACAGCTATACATTCAAGTATTGCCACATTAGCCAAGATGGCTGATGTTAGTGAACCAACTGTTAACCGATTTTGTCGTCGATTAGACACAAAGGGTTTCCCTGATTTTAAGTTACATTTGGCTCAAAGTCTTGCTAACGGCACACCTTATGTTAGTCGCCACGTTGAAGAAGATGACACGCCAGAGTCATACACGACAAAAATCTTCGAATCTTCAATGGCATCGCTCGATACTGCCCGTCAAAGTTTAGATACATCAGCGATAAATAAAGCGGTCGATATTCTCACTCAAGCTAAGACTATTTCGTTTTTTGGCCTTGGCGCATCAGCATCTGTAGCCCACGATGCGCAAAACAAGTTCTTCCGGTTTAATGTACCAGTGATATGTTTCGATGATGTGTTAATGCAGCGTATGAGCTGTATTAACTGTAATGAAGGTGACGTGGTCGTGTTGATTTCGCATACAGGTCGCACTAAATCACTGATTGAAATTGCCCGTATTGCGCGTGAAAATGGCGCTGCCGTGATTGGCATTACCGCCCGAAATTCACCATTGTCTTATGAGTGCACTCTGCCTGTAACGATGGAAGTCCCAGAAGACACTGACATGTATTTACCGATGGCATCGCGCTTAGCACAATTGGTTACCATAGATGTGTTGGCAACAGGCTTTACCTTACGTAGAGGGCCTCGTTTCCGTGATAATTTAAAACGTGTGAAGGAAGTGTTGAAAGAATCTCGTGTGAACAAGGATTTGACCATCTAAATTGATGGGCGGTGAAATAAACATCTCTTACTGGATTATTATTAAACTGAGTGAATTGTTCGCTTTAGGCTGTGTAACGATAGAGCCTATACTCTATAAATTGATAGTTTTGCATGAAGCTTTCAAGATAACTGATAAATAATTACACAATTCAGTTATGTTTGATCGCGTAAAATTTCATCGACAGCAATCAAATATTGTTCACGAGGCCAAACGGATTAGTCTGTTTGGTCTTTTTTATTGTAAAAATCGCTGATCTGTCACATAAATTACATATTAAAAACGATCATTTTGTTGGTAACTTTACTACATTTAGTCAGAATGTCTGTTAATATAGTTGCATCATTTAAGTGCTAATATTGTTTGAGTACTTTAAATAACCAAATTCAATTTAACAAAAAATCTTTCTTATCCTTAACGGAGTATCTTATGTTCCGCAGAACTAAAATCGTTACCACACTTGGGCCAGCAACTGACCGCGATGACAATTTACGTAAAATTATCGCAGCAGGTGCTAACGTTGTCAGACTTAACTTCTCACATGGTTCACCAGAAGATCATTTAAAGCGTGCTACGGATACTCGTAGAATTGCTAAAGAATTGGGCAAGCATGTCGCTATTTTAGGTGACTTACAAGGTCCTAAGATACGTATTTCTACCTTCAAAGATAACCAAAAAATCAAACTTAACTTAGGTGATATCTTTATTCTTGATGCTGACTTAGCAAAAGGCGAAGGCGATGATAAACAAGTTGGTATTGATTACAAGCAATTGCCTAATGATGTAGTCATTGGCGATATCTTAATGCTTGATGATGGTCGAGTGCAGTTAAGAGTTGACCGTGTTGAAGGCCACAAAGTCTTCACAACGGTTACTGTTGCAGGCCCGTTATCGAATAACAAAGGCATCAATAAGAAAGGCGGCGGTTTAACAGCTCCTGCCCTTACTGAAAAAGACATGGCTGATATTAAAACCGCAGCCATGATTGATGTTGATTATTTAGCAGTATCATTCCCACGTACCGGTGCTGATCTAGATTTAGCTCGTGCATTAGCACTTGAAGCAGGCAGTAAAGCGCTAATCGTTGCTAAAGTTGAACGCGCTGAAGCAGTTGAAAGCGATGAAGCGATGGATGATGTTATCCGTGCATCAGACGTAGTGATGGTAGCACGTGGTGATTTGGGTGTTGAAATTGGTGACGCTGCACTTGTTGCCGTACAAAAACGCTTAATTGAACGTTCTCGCCAACTAAACAAAGCGGTGATCACTGCGACCCAGATGATGGAATCGATGATTACTAGCCCAATGCCAACTCGTGCAGAAGTCATGGACGTGGCTAACGCTGTGTTAGACGGTACTGATGCGGTAATGCTTTCAGCAGAAACCGCTGCTGGTGATTTCCCTGAAGAAACGGTTTTGGCTATGGCTAACGTTTGTTTAGGTGCAGAATTACACCCAAGTGTGAATGTATCTAAGCACCGCATGGATCAACGTTTCTCTTCTGTTGAAGAAACGATTGCGCTTTCTACCATGTATGCGGCTAACCATTTACCTGGTGTTAAAGCGATTATTTCGTTAACCGAATCTGGCGCGACAGCTAAGTTAATGTCACGCATCAGCTCTGGTTTACCTATTTTTGCATTATCTCGTCATCAAAAGACATTGGCCAGCATGGCAATGTACCGTGGTGTACAACCAATTGAGTTTGACTCAACGGCATACCCTGCTGATGAGCTAGCTAAAGAAGCATTAAATTGCATGGTGAACAGAGGTTATTTAGTCAGTGGTGATATGGTACTGATGACTAAAGGTGACGCGATGGAAACCATCGGTGGCACTAACACGTGTAAAGTGTTGATCGTTGCTTAAATAAGCCGAACATAACGAGCAACATTCACTAACGTACATCCAGTGTTAATCTCGTTAACGATAAAGCCAATCTTCGGATTGGCTTTTTTATTGGTTATTTTGAATACTAACGATATACCGAAATAAAGTGACCTTCAAAGCTGTTACAGTACCCTGCTTATCCGCTTAATCATTCGTCAGCTTACTCGCCTAACCATAAGGTGATGAATAAAAAAAGCCCCGACAGAGTCAGGGCCAATTTGCATCTAAGATTACATCAAGGCAATCAACTGAGCTTATAGTTCTTCAAAGTCATTCACGTTGATAGCAGCTAGACGTAATACGTCTGCTTCAACAAGCTGTTTATGTTCAGCTTCAGTAATAATGTCTTTTTCTAATGCCACGTCGAATAACTCAAGCATAGGAAGTTTAGATTTTATATGGCCGCTACGTTGTGCTTTCTTAAGCTTCTTATACAAATCTTTCGCTGCATATTTAGCTAAGAACGCACTTTCAACTTCAGCAATACCGCTAGTGTCACCGTCAAACTCTCCACAAAGGAAAGTAATGCGGTCACGCGCGGGTCCAGGCTTAAGCATACCTTTGACTAAATCAACTGCATATTTATCACTTGGTGCATTGAAGTGATTACCTAATGGGAAAATCAACACTCGTAGTAATACAGCAGCGATTTTACTCGGAAAATTACGAATCGCGTCATTAAGCGCTTTAGCCGCTAAATGTAAACGTTCAGTCATCACATAATGCACGGCTGGTAAATCATCTTGCTGACGACCGTTATCTTCAAACAGCTTTAACGTAGCAGATGCAAGATATAACTGACTTAGTACATCCCCCATACGTGCAGATATCATTTCTTTACGCTTAAGATCCCCACCCATAATTAACATCGATAAATCAGTCATAATGGCAAGTGACGAAGAGATACGCGTCATGTCACGATAATACTGCTGCGTAGGGCCACTCACTGGTGCACTGGCAAAACGGCTGCCTGTTAGTGCACTACCAAATGAACGTAATGCATTACCCATCGCATAACCAATGTGACCGAGCAATAATGAATCAAAACGATCTAATGCAGAAGTTTCATCTTCCATTGCAGCGGCTTCCATTTCAGCCAAAACATATGGATGACAACGAGTTGCACCTTGACCAAAAATCATCAATGAACGAGTGAGGATGTTTGCACCTTCAACGGTAATTGATATAGGTGTTGCCATATAAGCATGACCTAAATAGTTTTTTGGTCCTAATTGGATACCTTTACCAGACTGAATGTCCATCGCATCTTCTAACACATCACGGCCTAGCTCTGTCATGTGGTATTTTGCAATTGCAGTCACCACTGAAGGTTTAACTTTTAAGTCGATACCTTGCGTGGTTAAACGTCGTGCAGCTTCAAGCTGGTAAGTATTGGCGATGATACGCGCCATCGCTTCTTGTACGCCTTCAAACAGGCCAATAGGCATACCAAACTGCTGACGAACATAACTGTAGGCTGTGGTCGTTTTGGTACACACGTGCCCCGATGCGGTTGCCAGAGCAGGTAATGAGATACCACGTCCTGCAGACAAGCATTCAACCAGCATACGCCAGCCTTTACCGGCAAACTGTGGGCCACCAATAATCCAATCTAATGGGATAAATACATCTTCACCACTTGTTGTACCGTTCATAAACGCCATCATTAATGGGTTATGACGACGACCAATCTCAACACCTTTATGGTCAGTTGGGATCAATGCGCACGTTATGCCGATGTTTTTAACGTCACCGAGTAAACCGTCGGGATCGCGCATTTGGAACGCTAAACCGAGTACAGTAGCAACTGGCGCTAAGGTAATATAGCGTTTGTTCCACGTTAGGCTTAAGCCTAATGTCTCTTCGCCTTCAAATTCGCGCAGGCAAACAACACCGATATCGGGTATTGCACCAGCGTCACTGCCCGCTTCTGGGCCTGTAAGCGCAAAACAAGGAATGTCTTTACCAACTGCAAGCGAAGGTAACCAACGCTCCTTTTGCTCTTGAGTACCGTAATGTGTCAACAACTCACCAGGGCCTAAAGAGTTAGGTACCATTACAGTCACGGCTGCACTGACACTACGCGTGGCAATTTTGGCTACAATTGTTGAGTTTGCATAAGCAGAAAACTCGCGTCCACCGTACTTTTTAGGAATGATTAATGCAAAGAAGCCTTGTTCTTTGAAATATTGCCATAACTCTGGCGGGAGATCTTTACGGTTATGGACGATATCAAAATCGTCAATCATGGTTAATGCGGTGTTAACCTGATTATCAAGAAAGTCTTGTTCATCCGCACTTAAGGTTGGTTTACCGTAACTATGTAAGGTATTCCAGTTTGGTTTTCCGCGGAATAACTCACCTTCCCACCAAACATCACCCGCTTCCATTGCTTCTTTCTCGGTAGTCGACAAAGGAGGCAACACTTTTTTGAAGAACGAAAATACTGGACGCGTGATAAATTGCATCCTGATATTACGCACGCCAAAGAGGACAATGATCGCTATAACTAGCAATATGACGATACTCATTTTATACCTTCTTAGTTTGTTAACACAGGGACAGCAACACCTGCTGCCATGTAGGGGATAACTTTACGTATAATGGCTTCAATATTGTTGTGTTCGCCATAATCTGCTGCAGCAATTTCATTTAGTGCATCTGCAGAAGCCATAGTGAACACTATAGTTCCTAGAGTAAAATGCAAACGCCAAAACATTTCTGCCGCAGGAATGTGTGGTGCACTTGCCGATACAGCTTGTACGAACGTCGCTAAATGTTCGCCATAATGTGTGGTAATAAACCAGCGCAAATGACCTTGGCTTTCAATATAACCACGACCTAACAACTGCAAGAAAATAATCGTGCCGCCGTTGCGTACTTTATTAAGCTCAAGTAACGGTTTAATTAAAGCAGAAAAAATCTCATTTAGTGACGCATTTTCAGGCGCATGATGTATACGTTTAATCTCTATCGCGGCGCTTGGCATAAACACATCTAAGTATCTTGCTAATACAGCACGAATTAATTCTTTTTTCGAACCAAAATGGTAATTAACAGATGCCAAATTGACTTCAGCTTTGCTGGTGATCAGTCGTAACGACGTTTCAGAAAAACCTCTTTCAGCGAACAACTTTTCAGCTGCATCGAGTATTCTTGTTTTTGTATCAGTACGGCTTGCCATTCCCAGACCCAAATTAATTTAAACACCTGTTTAAATTAATCATTGAGCGCACAGATGTCAATCGAAATTGTCAGCTTTCTTTCTTAATCTAGACAACAGAAATCGTAACAACTGCACCAGATTGTTAACTTATATGCAATGATTGCTATTTTTCGGTACACTGACGCCGATAATAAAACAAGGATGCAACCAATATGAACTTGCCTTTAAAACGACCGTCTCAAATTGCACTAATTGTCTCAATAGCATTAGGATTAAGTGCCTGTAATGACACTCAAGAGCCTGCTCCCGCTCCAGTTGAAAAAATTGATGCCACTGCAGCAATTAATTTCATTAACCAAGCAGAAGCCGATTTAGCGGATTTGTCGATTGAAGCTAATCGTGCGGAATGGATTTATTCCAATTTTATCACTGACGACACCGCGGCTTTATCTGCCGCAATGGGTGAAAAAGTCACTTCAACATCTGTGCGCTATGCAACAGAAGCGGCAAAATATGCCAATGTAGAACTTGATGCCGTTAATGCCAGAAAACTTAACAGCTTACGCAGTAGCCTTGTTTTACCTGCCCCGCTAGACCCAGCTAAGAACGCAGAACTTGCGAGTATCGCATCTGAACTCAACGGTCTATATGGTAAAGGAAAATATTGTTTTGCTGATGGTCGTTGTTTGACTCAACCTGAGCTATCAAACCTTATGGCGGAGTCTAAAGATCCCGCGGTACTTTTAGAAGTTTGGCAAGGTTGGCGTGAAATAGCAAAACCAATGCGTCCACTATTTGAACGTGAAGTCGAATTAGCCAATCAAGGCGCGCAAGATTTAGGTTACGCCGACTTGTCTGAATTATGGCGTAGTCAGTATGACATGGAGCCAGAAGCATTCTCTGCCGAATTAGACCGCCTATGGGCACAAATTAAGCCTTTATATGATTCATTACATTGCTATGTGCGAGGTGAATTAAACCAGCAGTACGGTGATGATGTTGCGCCTAAGACGGGCCCTATCCCTGCACATTTATTGGGCAACATGTGGGCTCAGCAATGGGGCACGATTTATAACAGCGTAGCGCCTAAAGATGCTGATCCCGGATACAACGTTACCGAACTGTTAGCTAAAAATGGTTATGACGAAATTAAAATGGTCCAACAAGCTGAAGGTTTCTTCACTTCACTTGGCTTTGGCGAGCTGCCAGAATCGTTTTGGACTCGCTCAATGTTTGTTCAACCGCAAGACCGTGATGTAGTGTGTCATGCATCTGCGTGGGACTTAGATAATCTGGATGATATCCGCATAAAAATGTGTATCCAGAAAAACGCTGAAGATTTTACCGTCATTCATCACGAATTAGGCCATAACTTCTATCAACGCGCTTATAAAAATCAGCCGTTTATCTTTAAAAACTCTGCCAACGATGGTTTTCATGAAGCCATTGGTGACACGATTGCGTTATCAATTACCCCTAAATATTTACAAAAAATCGGATTACTCGAAACTGTACCTGATGCATCAAAAGACATTGGTTTATTGTTAAAACAAGCATTAGATAAAATTGCCTTTATGCCTTTTGGTTTAATGATTGACCAATGGCGCTGGCAAGTATTTAACGGCACCATTAAACCTGATCAATATAATCAAGCTTGGTGGGACTTACGCGAAAAATACCAAGGTGTTAAAGCGCCAATTGAACGCACAGAAGCCGATTTTGATCCTGGTGCTAAATACCATGTACCAGGCAATGTTCCTTATACACGTTATTTCTTAGCACATGTGTTGCAGTTCCAATTCCACAAAGCACTGTGTGATATTGCAGGAGACACTGGCCCAGTTCATCGCTGCAGCATTTATGGAAATAAAGAAGCTGGGGCTAAGTTGAATGAAATGCTCGAAATGGGCGCCAGCAAACCTTGGCCGGAAGCACTGAGTGTTGTGACGGGGTCTGATAAAATGGATGCCAAGGCAGTATTAGATTACTTTGCACCATTGCAAGTGTGGTTAGATGAGCAAAATACCCAAGCTAATCGCCAGTGTGGCTGGTAACGCTAGTGATGACCAATTGTACTAATGATATGTACTAAGGGTTATAGCAATTGGTTGAATTAATAAATGCTAGGGCAGAATCAGTAGCTGACTCAAATAAATGGTCACTCAGAAACTAGCATTTTATCATCTAATTAATTCACTCTTAAAAATGACGTCAATATAAATTGGCGTCTTTTTTATATATACCGATAATTAATCCGCTTAAAACCTACCTAAAACCGTGACCTTTTCTGTTCAGCTCGCTATTTTCAATTCTTTTTTGCTGTGATTTTTTTAGCATCACAAAGACAGCTCCGACCCTGACGAATCCCCATGAAATAACAAACAGGAACAATAAGATATTTTAAATTAGGTGGGAACATTCATGGCATTTGGTGATCAAATTTATCGCCAAACAAAAATTACCACGAGTAAATGCCATGAATGCAAAACAAGTTTTATCAAAATGTCTCTCACTTGTCACCCCGTTAATGCACAAAACTCGCCGACAAAGTCTGTTCTCTGCAATTGAAAGCTCAATGAATGGTGGAGCATTATCAATCACAGGGCTTGGCCGTGATATTGAAAGTAAAGCTAAGGAAAAACATAAGATTAAGCGGGTTGATAGGCTTTGTAGTAATCCTTATCTTCATCGTGATATTGAGTTCATTTATACCCGTATGACCTGCTTGCTCGTCGGGAAAATGAAGCAACCCATCATTCATATCGATTGGTCAGATCTTGATGACCGAAAGCAGCATTTTCTCATTCGAGCATCACTAGCAGCTCAAGGACGTTCACTGACACTTTATGAAGAAATACATCCACTAAACAAAAAAGAGAAGCCTAAAACCCATTTACGCTTTTTGACAAAACTTAAGGCTATGCTACCCAATGACTGCAAGCCTATCATCGTAACCGATGCCGGTTTTCGGATCCCTTGGTTTAAGCAAATCTTGTCGCTTAATTGGGATTACGTAGGTCGATTTAGAAACCGAACACACTGCAAAAAATGCCTTGTGGATGACTGGTATCCCGTTAAGCAACTCTATGTTCAAGCAAGTGCTAGAGCCAAAAGCCTTGGCGTTTACTTTTTAGGTGAGCAAGTATCTTTTAAGTCACGTTTAGTCATTTTCAAACGCAACGCAAAAGGTCGAAAAGATAAAGTGGCCACAGGTGACAAAGCTAGACGGAGTAAACAATCTCGTGCAAGTGCAGAGCGAGAGAAAGAGCCTTGGCTACTAGCGACATCACTTTGTAGTTCAAGTACTACAGCTAAAAGAATCGTTAAGATTTATGCGACGAGGATGCAGATAGAAGAAAGCTTTAGAGATGTTAAAACAGGGCTAAAAATGAATGATAGCGGCACTAGGGATCAACATAAATTAGGTGTACTCCTGCTCATAGCTTGTTTATCACAATTTATACTTTACCTGCTTGGTTTGGCTGTCAAAGCAGCTGATAAGCACAGGCAATATCAAGCTAACTCAATAAAGCACCGCAACGTGCTCTCAAACCAATTTATTGGCTTGAGAGCCTACAAGGATAAGAATTTGAAGCTGTTGAAATGGCATTGGATGTCAGCAATTAAGATGCTTCAAAATTTAGTAAGGGACCCACAAGCATCCTATTAAATTCGTGGGGATCCCTCAG